>JAPUIH010000222.1 GCA_027297205.1 SAR324 cluster bacterium
ACCGCCTGCATGTAAAAGCATGCTAAATTGGCCTGCTGCAATTGCAGGCTGAATGGAGGTAGACTAGCAGATTAATCTTACGCGATTGCCTGGGAATTTAATCTGAACCGCTATCCGCGCCCCTCTACGGCCTGGTGGGGAGGGCGGAAAATCCTTTGCCGAGCATAACCCGTGACCGCCCTCATACCAGACCAGCCCACGCCCCTGATCATCGCGCGATTCTCCGAGATCACGCTCAAGGGCCGCAACCGGGCTTTCTTCGAAAAGCGCATGGAGCGCAACGCCGCACTGCATCTGCGGCCCCATGGCCCCTGGCGCATCAGGAGGGAGCGGGCGCGGCTGGTGGTGAACGGCGGCGAGGACGTGGCCACCGCCGTGGCGATTCTGCGCGGGCTGCCCGGGATCGCCAATGTGAGTGTGACCCGCCCGGTGTCAAGGGAACCCCAACAGCTCGAGGCCGCGGCCCTGGACTATACAGCCTCGCTGCTGGCCGGCACGCCCCACCCCGAAGGACGGACGCCGCGCTTCCGGGTGACAGTGGACCGCAAGGACAAGCGCTATCCGCAAAGCTCCATGGAAGTGGCGGCCCAGTTAGGCCACGCCATCCTGGAACAGCATCCCGGTCTCAAGGTGGATCTGGGCCGGCCGGATTTCACCTTGATGGTGGAAATCTGGGAGGACGGGGCCCTGCTCTTCGGCGAGAAGCTCTCCGGCCCCGGCGGGTTGGCGGTAGGCTCCAGCGGCAGGGCGGTCTGCCTGATCTCGGGAGGAATCGATAGCCCGGTGGCCGCCTACCTGATGATGACCCGCGGCTGTCCTGTGGTCTATCTGAACTTTCACAGCTTTCCCTTCATCGGAGAGCAAAGCAAGGAGAAGGTGCACGATCTGGTGCGGCTGCTGTCGCGTCACCAGCCGGCCAGCCGCATTTACGTGGCCCCCTTCGCCAACATTCAACAGGCTATCCGCGATCACTGCCCCGAGGGCCTGCGCACGATTCTTTACCGGCGGCTCATGAACCGGGTGGCCAACGCCGTGGCGGAAAAGGAGGGGGCCCTGGCTCTGGTGACCGGGGAATCCATGGGCCAGGTGGCCAGCCAGACCATGGAAAACATTTATGTCATCCAGCAATCGGCGGCCTATCCCGTCATGCAGCCTCTGATCGGGATGTCCAAGGAGAAGATCATCGCCGTGGCCCGGGAGATCGGCACCTACCCCATCAGCATCCAGCCCTATCCGGACTGCTGCACCCTGTTTCAACCCCGCCACCCGGAGACCCGCGCCAAGCCGGAGCGGGTGCATAGAGCCGAGGCGGCCCTGCCCCTGGAACCGCTCGTCGCCGAATGTGTGGCGGGGCTGGAAGTGACCGACTATGGCCCCCAGTATTATCCCACCCAGTGGTAAGCCCGCCGAGGGCGAGACGGTGCGTCTCGATCTGGAACGGATCGGCGCCCAGGGCAAGGCGGTGGCCAGCCTGAATGGATTTACCATGCTCGTACCGCGCGGAGTGGCGGGGGAGCAGGTGGAGGCGCGGGTGGAGCGCGTACATGCGCGCTATGGGGAGGCGCGGACAATGACGGTGCTGCGGCCTGCGCCGGAGCGCGTGTCCCCACCCTGTCCCCATTTCGAGCAATGCGGCGGCTGCGACTGGCAGCACGTGGACTACGCACAGCAGCTTGAGTACAAGCGGCGGGTGCTGGCCGATCAGTTGGCGCGCATTGGCCGTATTGACGCCCCCGCCGAGTGGCGCATCGTCCCCTGCGAGCAGACCCTGGCATACCGGGACAAGCTGGAGTTCACCCTGGCGCACGGCGAGGGAGGCGCGGCGGTTCCCGGATTCCATGGGGTGGAGGAAGGCCCACCGGTGCCCATCGAGCATTGCCATCTGGCACCGGAATCCTTCACCCGGCTGGCACGGGAAGCCCTGCTGGCCCTGGCGGAGTTAAACGCCTTGGCGGGGCTGAACCGTCTCACCATACAGGGCTGCGGGAATGACGGCCTGGCTCTGCTGTTGCATCTGCACGATGCCGGGGCGGCTCAGCTGCTGCGCAAGCAAGCCCGCTCCCTGGTGGTCCATCTGGAGGCCGCCGTGCCGGAGCTGCGGACCCTGGCGCTCTCGCTCAGCCGGCGCAAGGGCACCAAGCACCGCTCGGCCCTGCATATGCTGAAAGGACCGGCACTGCTCACCAAGCAGGTGCGGGGCCGGCCTTACCGGGTGCCAATCAACGGATTCTTTCAGGTCAATCTGCCCCAGGCGGCCCGGTTGGCCGCCCGGGTCACGGAAATCATTGCGGGGGAATGTGCCCAGGCCCTCGCTTCCGGGAAGCCGCCACTGGCCATGGACCTTTTCTGCGGGGCGGGGATGCATGCAATGCCCCTGGCGCAAGCGGGCTTCCGGGTGGCGGGGGCGGAACTGGCGCCCCAGGCCGTGCGCGCCGCGCGCGAGACGGCCAAGCTATGGAAGTTGCCCCACTGTTCCTTCCAGGCCACCGACCTGGCCCGGACCGGCGCACTGCAAGCCATGCTCAAACGCCACGGTCCGGCGGCGGCCATGGTGGCCAACCCACCCCGCGCGGGCCTGCCCCGCGCCCTCGGCGAGGCCCTGCTTGCCCAGGGTCCCCCGCTGCTGGTCTACGTATCCTGCGATGGAGGCACCTTTGCCCGGGACGCCGCGCGCCTGGCCCCGGCCTACGAGCTGGCCGGGCTGGAGGGTTTCGACCTCTTTCCCCAGACCCATCATCTGGAAATCCTGGGCATCTTCAAACGCCGCGCCCGGCCAGCCGGTTAATATCCGGCTGGCCGGCTCAGGGCGGGGCTCAGGCGCCGTCCAGCACCACGTGCCAGCATTCCAGATTCGGCGCACCCGCAATGACCCCCTCGGGCATGCCCTGGCCATGAGCCTTGCGGAAGGCTTCGGAATTGGTCCAAGCCTTGAACGCCTGCTCGCTCTCCCACTCGGCGTAGGAACTGTAATGGGTGTCATCCAGCCTGAGCAGGCGGAATTGGATGAATCCCGGCACCTCCTTCAGGAAGGTTTCGCGATCCCGCCAGCGTTCCTCGAACGCCTCTCCCTTGCCGGGATGGATGGTGAAGCGGTTCATGGCGATGTATTTGGCTGCACCTGACATGGGGTTCCTTGCGTGGGGTGTAAATGGGCCAGTGGATCCTGCTCCGGCGGAATCGACAGCTTGGGTTCCGCGCTGCATTTCTTTCTATAACAACCCTTCCCAGGGGCGGCAATGCCGGGCTGCCGGCGCATGATCATGAATCGGCCTCTAGTGCGGGGAGTGATTTCAAACAGAACCTGGCCCGCCAACCCTGGGCAGAAGCGCCAGGGAACGCGGCTCGCGCTCCAGATGGTGCACGATGTGCTGGGTCAGAGCGGCTTCCAGTTCCGCCAGGGCATTGCGGGTGGGACGCAGGGTATCCCTCGCCGCGTCATCCCGCCAGGCCGCCAGAAATGCCAGGCTGCCCGCGGAGAGTTCCGTGAGCGCATGGCCCGCGGCCCGGCAGTCCGGACAGCGCACGCCGCCCAGGCTGGCATCGAACTGGTGCCTGCCGCTGAGCAATGGCTGGGGCCTGCCCGCCTTGCTTGCAAGCAAGGGGCGGTCACAGGCGCAGCAGCGCCCCCACTGGGGCTGCAGGCCAAGGCAGCTCAGAAAATCCAGCTCGTAGTCCAGGCGCAGCAATGGCAACGCCTGGGGCGATTGCGCCCCATACAGGTTTTCCAGCCCCCCGGCCAGCAGAAGAAAAAAGGGCTCCGCTTCCTGGGTCCCGATCCGGCACAGGCTAACCAGTTCGGTGAAGTAGCTCGCGTAGAGGAACTTGTCGTAGCCGGCCTGCAACTGCAGGTAAGGCGGCACGGGATCGCACTTGCGGATGCTCACCAGCTCGGCGCCCGGTTTTTCCACGTAGAAGATGGTGCCCCGGATGAAGGGCTCGAAAGTGCTCAACCCGCGCGCGGTCAGTTTGCGGGCGCCCCTGGCGACTCCGGCCATGCGCCCCTTGTCACGGGCGAGGAAAGTCACCAGCCGGTCACGTTCCCGGAAGTCCTGGTGTTTGAGGATGATACATTCGGAGGAAACGACTTTCATTGACGACCCGCGGCCCTGCCGCCATCAGTTGCGGCCCAGGCCGCGGGGATTTGGCACCGTGGAAACACGAACCCAGGGAAACCATCTTCAATGAGAGAGAAGATGAGCAAGATCATGAATTCCCCCCTGCCAGGGATGAGCGTCGTGCAAATTCGCCACCGAAACAATTTGCGTGTCAGGCAGGCCATGAATAACGCCGTGCTGGCCGGTCAGGAGTTATGCGCCTGTCCCCAGCGGCGGGGGAATCGGGCGCTGCGCCGCGGAGCCGATACTGGGGGTGCGCGGCCGGCTTAATCATTCCCAGCCTCGCACCCCCCCCCCCGGCGGGCCTAGGGCACCACGCCCAGGTCACGCTGTTTCAGGTAGGTGATGGCATCCCGCAGTTCCGCCGCGCGCTCGAATTCCAGTTCCTTGGCCGCGGCCAGCATTTCGCTTTCCAGCCGCTTCACCTGGCGCAGTATATCCTTTTCCACCCGCACCGAGGGCTGCCCCTCGGCCACCTGCTCCGTGAGCTGCACCATGTGTTCTCCCACGGATTTGACGATCGGTTTGGGCACGATTCCGTGCTGCGCGTTGTAGGCGCTCTGCACCACCCGGCGCCGGTCGGTTTCTTCCAGAACGATCCGCATGGATTCGGTAATCCTGTCCCCATAAAAGATCACCCGGCCGTTTGGATTGCGCGCCGCCCGTCCGCAGGTTTGCAGCAGGGATCGGTAGGAGCGCAGGTAGCCTTCCTTGTCGGCGTCCAGGATCGCAATCAGGGACACCTCGGGCAGGTCCAGCCCTTCCCGCAGCAGGTTGATGCCCACCAGCACGTCGAACTCGCCCAGGCGAAGATCGCGCAGAATCTCCGCCCGTTCCAACGTGTTGATCTCCGAGTGCATGTAGCGCACGCGCACCCCCAATTCCTGGTAATACCCGGTGAGGTCCTCCGACATGCGCTTGGTGAGGGTGGTCACCAGCACACGCTCCCGCGCTTCCACCTGCCGCCGGATTTCCTCGAGCAGGTCATCCACCTGCCCGGCGACGGGACGCACCTCGATCTCCGGATCCAGCAATCCCGTGGGGCGGATTATCAATTCCACCTGCTTGTTCTCCGTCTTCTCCAGTTCGTAGGGTCCCGGGGTGGCGGAGACGTAGATCACCTGCTCAATCCGTTCCTCGTATTCCTCGAATTTGAGGGGGCGGTTGTCCACCGCGGAGGGGAGCCGAAAGCCATAGTCGACCAGGGTGGACTTGCGCGAGTAATCCCCCAGGAACATGCCCCGCAACTGAGGAACGGTGACGTGGGATTCGTCCAGGAACAGCAGGGAATTCTTCGGAAAATAATTGAGCAGAGTCGGTGGTGAGCTGCCGGGCGCGCGGCGCTGGATAAGACGGCTGTAATTCTCGATGCCCTTGCAGGTACCCGTTTCCTCCAGCATCTCCACGTCGTAGAGGGTGCGCTGCTCCAGGCGCTGATATTCCACCAATTGGTTGGCGGCCTTCAATTCCGTCAACCGCTCCTGCAGTTCCTGGCGGATCAGGCGCACCGTCTCCGGTTTTTCGTCGGCGGGCGACACATAGTGGGTGGCGGGAAAAATGGCCACCTTGCTCAACAGTTCCAGCTTGGTGCCACGGATGGTGTCGATGCGGGAGATGGCCTCCACCTCGTCTCCGAACAGTTCGATGCGGATGGCGTCGTCCGAGTCGGCGGGATAAATCTCGATCACGTCCCCGCGCACCCGGAAGGTACCCCGGTGGAAATCGTAGTCGTTGCGTTGGTATTGCACCTCCACCAATTTGGAAAGCAGGGCGCCGCGCTCCAGGGTGTCGCCCACTTTCACGAAAATCAGCATGCCCTTGTAGGCTTCCGGCGAGCCCAGCCCGAAGATGCACGATACGCTGGCGACGATAATCACGTCCTCCCGCTCGAACAGCGCGCGGGTGGAGGAAAGACGCATGCGGTCCAGCTCGTCGTTGATGGAGGAGTCCTTTTCTATATAGAGGTCCTTGCGCGGCACATAGGCCTCGGGCTGGTAGTAGTCGTAATAACTGACGAAATACTCCACCGCATTGCGGGGAAAGAAGGACTTGAACTCCTGGTAAAGTTGGGCCGCCAGTGTCTTGTTGGGGGCGATGATCAGGGAGGGGCGCTGCAACTGGGCGATCACGTTGGCCATCACGAAAGTTTTCCCCGAACCCGTGATGCCCAACAACACCTGGTGCATCCGCTTTGCCAGGAACCCTTCGACCAGCTGCTGGGCCGCCTCGGCCTGGGGCGGCACCATGGCAAAATTGGTTTCCAACTGAAACTTCGGCATGGTTTTCCGGCGTATGTCGAATTCCTTTGCGCCTTGCGTTGCGCGCTTGTCCGTTCAATTTAACAGATAGCCGCGGCGGCAGACAATCGCCGATCGCTACAAGCGGTCTCAATTCCAGCTGCAACCGGGCGATTGGTGGGGCTCTGCCCCAGTCTAATTATTCGCGGGGCTCTGCCCCACAGCCTGGCAGGGGCCGGGAGTTCCCGCACCCATTTCTGGACCAGATCCAAAAAGTTGGATGGTTACGAAATCTCGCAGCATTGCGAACGGGTTATTCGTGGGGCTCTGCCCCAAATGGGGTTCGGGGGAAGCAACGCGCAGCTTGCGGGATTGCAACTCCCCCGCATGGAATTTTCAAGACGGCATTTACATCCAATTGCAGTCAATTTTGAGCGGAAACGCAAAATAACTGGCAAAAAAAGGCGTCTTTTAACCTGCTTAAATTTTCAAGTCATTGAAATAGCGTATGTAAATGGCTTTGTTTCGGGAAAACGGCCATTGCCTGGAAGGATAGTGGACATAAACCGCCACGGGGGCAGGGAAGAAATCATGAACAGAATAGCACGGCGCCAAGCAGGGTCGTAGCGCCAACCTCGGGCAGGTAGGGACGCGGGGCCCTGGCGAGCGGGGATTCCAGGGAGTAAATTGGTTGCCGGGGGTAAAAAGACGATGCCTCACCGGTCAAGAAAAAAGGAGGGAAAAACCCAACCGGCGAGGCATCGATTCAAGAAAGGACAGTCAATTAATTAAACGCGTCCTCTCGGATAAGGTTGAGCGATGTTCGGAAAAATATGTTTTGCAAGGCGGAAGCGCCGCGATTTTGCCGCACCTTCCAGTCAGAAACCTATCTATATCAATAGATTACCTTTTAGCACGGCTCGGTGAGGGAAATATGGAGTTAACGTGCGGATTTTCTAGAATTTATGAAGCGCCGCTGCAAGCGCCCTGACCCCGCGCCCGCATGCGGATTCGGCACAACGGGAAGTGCCGGAGCTAACCGGTGGAGGCGCTTTGATTTGCCGCCGCAGGCAGCCCCGCCAGGAAGTCTTGCATTACCTTGAGCACCACCCGCGGCGCCTCGATCATCACGAAGTGGCCCACGGCGGGGATTTCCGTGCAGGCCGCGCCGGGGATGGCTTCGGCCAGCTTGCGGCCCAGGGCCGCGGGGGTCATGCGGTCCTGCTCTCCAGTGATCATGAGGGCCGGGCAGCGCACCTTATGCGCATAGGCCATGCCATCCCATTGATGGCTGGCCACGAAATCGCGGTGCAGCACCTCGCCGCTGCAGCCGTTCAACAAGGCCTGGGCCGATCCGAGCAGCCAGTTGCCGGGGGTGGGGGCGCTTCCCAGATGGGAGCGCTGGGAATGACTGAAGGCCGTGATGAATGCCGTGGCGCGGGCGGGGTTTTCCGCCGTATCCCGCAGCAGGCCCTCATTGACCTCCGTGTGTGCCCGGGTGGCGATCATGATCAGCCCGCTTATCTGCTCGGGGCGGGCCGCGGCCAGGGTCAGGCACACCCCCGCGCCCATGGAGTGCCCCGCCAGCACGGCGGGCCCGGCGTCCAGGGCGCCCGCGAAGCGGCCCACCCAGGAGGCGTAGTCCTCCAGGGTGGCCGTGCCCTCCACGTCCTCGCTGTAGCCGTGCCCCGGCAGGTCCACCGCGGCCACGTTCCAGCCATGATGGGCCAGGGCCCGGGATTGCAGAATCCACATGGATTGATTGCCTCCCGCGCAGTGCACGAACACCAGCAGGGGCAGGCCATCTTCCCACGATTTCCCGCCTGTGGTGTAGAACGCCGATTTTCCGTCCACTTTTATCTCAGGCATTTTGTTCCTGTCTCTGCACGGCGTTGGGGCCGGGGCGTGTCAACGCTGCGCCCGCCTGAGGGCGCGGTTGAGATCGTCGATCAAGTCCTGGGGGTCCTCCAGGCCCACGGAAAGCCGGATCATGTCCTCGCCCACGTCGGCCTTGGCCAACTGCTCCGGGGACATCTGCTGGTGGGTGGTGCTGGCCGGATGGATGACCAGGCTCTTGGCGTCCCCGACGTTGGCCAGGTGGCTGAACAACTCCAGGCTCTCGATGAATTTCACCCCCGCCGCGAAGCCGCCCTTGATCCCAAAGGTGAGCACGGCTCCCGCGCCCAGGGGCAGGTATTTTTTGCCAAGCTGATAGCTGGGATGATCCTCCAACTCCGGGTAGCTGACCCAGCTTACCGCCTCGTGCTCCACCAGGAACTTCACCACCCGCCGGGTATTGTCCACGTGGCGTTCCATGCGCAGGGGCAGGGTCTCCAACCCTTGCAGCAGGTAGAACGCGCTGGTGGCGCTCATCACCGGCCCGAAATCGCGCAGGCCCTCCAGCCGGGCCTTCATCAGGAAGGCCATCGGGCCGAACTCCTCGGTGAAGGTCACGCCGTGGTAGCCCTCGTAGGGCTCCGTGAGCACGGGGTACTTGCCCGAGGCCCGCCAGTCGAACCGCCCGCGGTCCACCAGCACTCCGGCGATGGTGGTGCCGTG
>JAPUIH010000223.1 GCA_027297205.1 SAR324 cluster bacterium
AGGGATTATCTGCGCGATGCGTGGAAAGCGAAGCAGCGCGCCATGGGCTCGTCGGCGGATTTCGAGACCTTCTGGCACGATGCCTTGCGCAATGGCGGCATCTACCAGCAGGTCTCTTTTTCCTCCTCAGTCCGGTTTAACCGCGCGGTGCTTAAGCGCAAGCCCGAGGGTGGCAAACTGAAGGGAGACGGGCTGGTGCTGCTGCCCACCGTATCCCTGCGGCATCATGACGGCAGAGGCGCGTCCCATCCGTGGTTGCAGGAAATTCCCGACCCGATTTCCCAAATGGTCTGGGACTCCTGGGCGGATATCAATCCGGACACGGCCAAGAAGATGGGCATCCGGCACGGCGAGCAGATTAAAATCAGTTCCCCCTACGGAACTGTAGAAACACTGGCCTACTATCATTACGGGGTGCATCGCGATGCCATCGCCATTCCTGTCGGTCAGGGACATACCAAATCAGGCCGGAATGCGGATCTGGTCGGTGTAAACGTGATGGAACTGTTGCCCTCGGCTCACGATAAGGCTTCCGGGCAGTATGCCTTCCTATCCACCCGGGTCAAGGTACAGGGCACGGGCGAGCAGGCGTTCTTCGCACAGTTGGACGGCAGCCCCCGCCAGGCGGGACGGGGCATTATCCAGACCATGACCCTGGATCAGTTCAAGAAGGGTGAGGTGCCCGAGCCTGGCCACAAGAAAGTCGGCCATGGTTTCCGGCCCACGGATTTCTATAAGCCCCGCGAAGAAACACCCGGTTATTACGATCCCTACCGCTGGGGGATGGTGGTGGATACAGATCGCTGTACGGGCTGCTCGGCCTGCGCGGCGGCGTGTTACGCGGAGAACAACCTCCCGGTGGTGGGCAAGGAGCGCGTGTTCCTGGGCCGGGAAATGTCCTGGCTGCGCCTGGACCGCTTTCTGGAGGGTGAGGGTGACAGCTACAAGACCCTCATGCAGCCGATGTTCTGCCAACAATGCGGCAATGCGGGTTGCGAGCCGGTTTGTCCGGTATATGCCACCTATCACACACCGGACGGCCTGAACGCGCAGGTGTACAACCGTTGCGTGGGCACCCGCTATTGTTCAAACAACTGTGTTTACAAGGTGCGCCGCTTTAACTGGTTCACCTACGAATTCGAAAGCCCGCTTCATCTCCAACTCAATCCCGACGTGACCGTGCGCACCAAGGGGATCATGGAGAAGTGCACTTTCTGCATTCAGCGCATCAAGCGCGTACGGGACAAGGCCGGCGACGAAGGCCGGTTGGTCGCCGACGGTGAGATTACGCCGGCGTGCGTGCAAACCTGCCCCACCAAGGCCCTCACCTTTGGCAATCTGTCCGACCAAAACAGCCAGGTATCCCGCAAGTCCCGGCGAGGCGAGGGAGAGAAGCAAGAGCGGCTGCGTCAGTACGAGGTGCTGGAAGAATTGGCCAACCTCCCAGCGGTAACTTACCTGCGCAAGGTGATGCTGGAAGACCTGAATAAGGAGGCATGAATTGACGACAATCACCTACGCTGATGTCAATGAGGACATTCTCAGAACACTGGAGCGGCCCAAACCGGCCTATTTCCTGCTTGTGGCAGGATTCGCGACCGCCCTGCTGATCGGGGCGTTAAGCGTCGCGATCCAGGTGGACGTTGGAATGGGCGTGAGCGGAATTTCTCATCCGATCGGATGGGGGGTGTACATCACCAATTTCGTGTTTTGGATTGGTATCGGCCATGCGGGAACGCTGATATCTGCGGTGTTCTTTCTCACCCGTGCTCCCTGGCGTCCGTCGGTGTACCGGGCCGCGGAAGGGATGACGGTGTTCGCGGTGATGACCGCCGGCCTGTTTCCGCTCATTCACGTGGGCCGTATCTGGTACGCATTTTGGCTGATTCCCTATCCCAACCAACGCATGCTCTGGGTGAACTTCAAGTCGCCCCTGCTGTGGGACGTGTTTGCCGTATCCACCTACCTGACGATCTCGATAACCTTCTTTGTGATCGGCCTGATTCCCGATCTGGCGGCCTTGCGGGACCGGGCCACGGGCATTCGCAAATTGATCTACACGCAGTTGGCCGTGGGCTGGAACAACTCCTACCAACAGTGGATACATTATACGCGCGGCTACCTGTTGCTGGCGGCCCTGGCCACACCCCTGGTGTTCTCGGTGCACTCCATCGTGTCCTGGGATTTCGCCATGTCCTTGATTCCGGGCTGGCACACGACCATTTTTGCTCCCTATTTTGTGGCGGGGGCCATCTTCTCCGGACTGGCGATGGTGTTGACCATTGTTATTCCCATGCGCGCCGTATTCGGCTGGGAAAAATACATCACCGAGCACGTTATGCAGAGTATGGCGAAGGTGATCCTGTTCACTTCGATTATCGTGGGTTACGCGTACGCCAGTGAGTTCTTTATCGCTTGGTACAGTGGCAATGTCTTTGAAAGGGGGCTGTTTTACTTCCGTCTGTTCGGGGAACCGGCCAGCCATGCGCCCTTTGGTGATGTAGGTGATATGACATTTCCCCAGATCGCCTTCTTTATAATGGTGTTCTGCAACGTGATCGCCCCAATCCCGCTCTGGCGCTACAAGATACGCACCAACGTATGGGCGCTGTTCTTCATCGCAATTCTGATCAATATCGGGATGTGGTTCGAACGCTTTAACATCGTGGTCAGTTCGCTGCAGCGTGATTTCAACCCTGCCAACTGGGGCACTTATTATCCCACCATCGTGGAATCGGGGATCACCCTGGGCAGTTTCGGATTCTTCTTCACACTGTTCGCTCTGTTTGCGAGGGCCATGCCCAGCTTGGCCATTGCGGAGGTGAAGGAGGGCTTGGCGCCGCCACGCAGAAACCCGGAATCCGATGACGCCCACGGGCATGACTAGCGCGTAATGGACGAGGCAGGAAAATGAAAAAAACATTCAAAGGAATGTGGGGCAGTTTCGAAATGATCGATGAGACGGCATCGGTCATCGAAGCTCTGCGCAAGGACGGCAAGGACTACAGCGTACTTTCGCCCTGTCCGCGCCATGAGTTGACCCACGCCATGGGGGATCCGGCAAGTCCGATCCCATTTATCACGCTGATATTCGGCGGATTGGGAATTTTCTTCGGCTACGCCCTCACTTCATGGACGTCGATGGACTGGGTGCTGCCGGTGAGCGCGAAGCCGATCGTGAGTATTCCTGCGTTTACGATCTTTGGATTTGAGCTGATGGTGCTGCTGGGTGGGGTGTCTACCGCCGTGGGCATTATTCTGCTTGGGTTGATCGATTTGTACCGCAAGCGGTTGCCCCGTTCGGTTCAGTTTAAGTCCTATTCACGATTTTCGAATGACCGCTTCGGGGTCGTGGTGCGTTGCGAGGAGTCCGAAGCCGACGGCGTGGAAAAGCTGATGCGGAGTTATAACGTAGAGGAGGTGGTGCGTGAATTTTAAACCGCGCAAGGCCAAGTTTGCCCTGGTGGCTTGTCTGATCGCCCTGCTCGCGATAGGTGCGGTATCCATTGCCATCGTGTGGGCGGCTTCGGATAGCAGGAAGCCGGACTACCAGGGATTCGATTTAAGCCGCCCCTGGTTCGACGGAAAAGAATGGGCGTGGTTTCTGGATATGATGGATCAGCCGTCCATCAAGCCTCAGGAGACCGGCAGCTTCCAGCGTTTTCCCAGAGACTCCGTGCCGCGCCGCGGAGTGGAGCCGGTCATTGACGCAGCGGCCATCAAGGACGGGCGGCTCCTGCGGGACCTGATTCCTCCGAATCCAACCCAGGCGACTCCCACCTCCCTGGCCCAGGGCAGGTTCTTGTTTGAAACCTATTGCGGCGTGTGTCACGGAAACAAGGGCGAGGCCGGAACGCCGGTCACCAAGAAGGGCATGCCCGCGCCGCCAATCGGTGCAATGCTGGGCTTTCTTTCCGAGGCGCATCTTTACAATAAAATCCGCTACGGAGGGCCGATAATGCCCTCCTATGGCATTCAGACCTCACAGCAGGATCGTTGGGATATGGTGAATTATATGAAGAGTGCGGACTTCGGCAAAGGGGGATCGCAATGAAAGAGATTCTGGAGCGCTCCAGCCTGCATCTGCCATCGGGATGGAAAGTCCTGTTGTGGGTGTTCGTGCTTGCCGGTGTATTGATGTTCATCATCGGGCTGACGATCGGTTCCGCGGAACGCACTTGGGAGGCCTTGCTGATCAACGTGGTGTTTTGGGGCGGCCTAGCCCAGGCGGGGGTGATGCTGTCGGTGATCTGGCAGATTACCGATGCCAAATGGGGACGTCCCTTCAAGCGCCTGGCGGAGGGATTCGGGGCGTTTTTGCCCGTGGCCTTCGCCATGTTCATCCTGGTCTTTTTCGGCGGAAAATATCTCTACGAATGGGTGGAAAATCCCATGGAGATCAAGGCCGGTTACCTGAACATGGGCTTCTTCGTTTCCCGCAACATCCTCGGCTTTCTGCTGATGTACGGGATCACTTTCTTCTTCCTGGCCGCCTCCCTTAAGCCCGACCTGGCCTATGCGCGTAAGCTGATTCCCGGTTGGGGTGGGGGATTCGCGGATTGGCTGTTGAAGGGGTATGGCGAGCACGAGGCCGAGGTGATCCGGCTGGAACTGCTTTCCCGGCGCCTGGCGCCTGCCCTGGGAATTGTTTACGCGTTCATTACGTCCCTGATCGCCTTTGACTTCGTAATGTCCCTCGACCAGGAATGGTTCAGCACCCTGTTCGGGGTGTTCTTTTTCGTGGGCAATTTGTATTCGGCGCTGGCGCTGATGCTGATTCTAGTGAATTCCGCGCGCAAGCTGCCCGGGATTTCCGAGTACATGACGATAACGCGCCTCAACGATCTGGCCAAGCTGACCTTCGCCATCGCCATGCTGTGGTCCTACATGGTCTTTTCCCAGTATCTGGTGATCTGGTACAGCAACCTCCCGGAGGAAACGCCGTTCCTGGTTACGCGCTCCATTGCGGACACGCCCTGGTTCAACCTGTTCTGGACGTTATTCGTTGTGCTGTTCCTGTTTCCCTTCGTAGGCCTGCTGCCGCGCACGGTATGCCGCATGCCCAAGCTGATGGCGGCTTATGGGGTCATTCTGTGGGTGGGGCAATGGTGGGCCCATTATCTGCTGGTCGTGCCTTCAATTCAGGATAGGCACGGGGAATCGCACTTCTTGTTCGGCCCCCACGAGATCCTCGTCACGCTGGGATTTGGCGGCGCATTTTTTCTGTGCTATTTCGCTTTTATGTCCCGCGTGCCTCTGCTGCCCATATCCGACAAGCATCTTTGCAAGTCCTGGCACGGACACTAGAATCGGTTTTACCACCCTCGCCGCAAGCACAATGTCATTCTTCGGCCCGTGCAGCGGGCCGAAGAATTGTTATCAGCCGGTAGAATGCATCGCTCCGTCCTTACTACTCCGCTCAGGACGAGTTCAGAATGACCTAGTGAATTACATTGTGAATGACATAATGGCGGATTCTGTCCGCTTTTCGTCCCTCAAGGGCCGTTTTTCCGAAACAAAGCCATTTTCATTCATATTTTCAATAGCCTGAATTTTAAGTAGTTTCTATTGCGCACAAAAACCACCCCTAAACCGTGCGCAATAAGCGGGCGGGAAGTCAGGCAATCGGCATTGTAAAATACAGTCAATAGCAGCCTAAAGCCCTTGTCTCGAATTTCCGTTGCACACCAGTATTCCTATTTCCCGTGCCTGTTATTTCTACTCGGTGGGCCTGGTGGAACGGATGCTCTCCCGCTCCGCAAATAATTCGACAATCGCCTCCAGGGTGGAGCGGCCGCGCCATGCGAAGGTCTGCCTGAAATCCGCCCATTCCAGAGCGCAGATCAGGTTCAGGTCCAGCACCGAGAAACTGCCTGGCACGAACCCTTCAGGCGTTGCCTTTTGCTCGAGCCAGTCCAGTTCGCGCTGGGTCCTGTCTAATTCACGTTGCAGGTAGGGAGCTTGCTGCGGACCGATACCGTTTTTGCGGAATTGAAACAGGTTCAGGCCGCTGTCCAGCAAGGTCTCGATGGTGGACAGGATTTTCCAGTCCTCCCACTGGTGATCCGGCCGCACCAGCGCGGCCCCCAGGGGCGGTGTTCCGGTTCCCCGGCCGGAATAAGTCTGGAGCAGGTAATCCAATATCACATTGGATTCAAAGATTTGGGTGTCCCCATCAAGGAGGGCCGGGATGCGCATGTTCGGATTTGCGGCCAGAAAATCTGCTGGGGGATTGAGCAGATCCAGAGTGATGGGCTCGAAGGGAAGTTCCTGCTCGGCCAACATGATGCGCACTTTACGCGTGTAAGGCGAGATGGCTCCGAAGTACAAATTAATCATCGTGTGGGGCTCCTGGGTTGGTTGGGCGGGAGTATCGTGAAATGGTGCTTGCACGGTGGATTGCGCCGAAAATACCGTTAACGCCGCTTCTCCAGTCAGCTGATCCGTTTACCTAACGTACCAGATCGAGTATGTGCGTTACCTGCTCCTGCGGCCCGATCAGCAGGGGGCGGGGCAGTTTGTAGCTGGGCGGGTCCCCCGAAAACAGATCGTCCAGGGAAAATGGAGCGCCGTCCAGGTAACATTCCACGTATCCGCGTGCCCGGGTGAAAGGCAAGGCCGGTACGATATCCCACAAATAGGCTTGCGGGCTGATCATCGCTTCGCAGCGGCCCAAGGCCAGCGCGGCGATGTGGTAGAGATTCGAGCCAAAGTTGCGCAGCTTGATGCCTTTCAGTTTTTCCATGGACATCTGGCCGTGCAGCCCCGAGCCAATCAACACGTTATGGGTGTCTCGCAGTGGTGGAGCGGAGGCTGGCTGCTGCTCCCGCCCGTTGAGATAAACACGGCCCGCGGTGCACAGATAAGTTTCATCCAGCAAGGGAAAGCGCAGGCAACCCTCCACGGGCACCCGCGCCTTCATCAGGCCCAGCCCAAACCCCCATACGGGAAATTCGCGTACGAAGCTGGCGGTGCCATCAATGGGATCAAGCACCCATTGCATTTCCGCGCCGGGAAGGTAGGGCTGGGATTCCTCCTCGGAAATGAAACCCATTTCGGGAAAGCGTTCACGCAGCAACTGCTGGGTCATCTCGGAGACCTTGCGGTCCAGCACCGTCACGACGGAGCCATCCGCCTTGGCTTCGCTGTCCACATTGCGGAACGCCTGCAACGCGTGGCGGTCGAACTCGGCCAGAAAAGGCTCGATCCAGTCCGGCCGGATATACTCCTGCGATATGCTCATACTTGCCGATAGGGCCAGGGTTGCAATTTGGAGGCGCAAGCGGGTCGATACGGACGATTGGCCGTGGTGCTGGCCTGCCAGGGTGCACCGCTCATTTCGCAGCGGTCTGCCCACGGCTGCCAGTCCGTTGGTACGATATGGATTGCAGGCGATAGGGCACGCAAGAGGCGGAGGGCGTCGGCCTACGGCAGCAGCCGGAGCGGGCCGTAGGAACACACCGCGCCTTGCCGCAGATGCGCCTGTACCAGGTTCCGCGCCTGGACAGGCGGCCGTACTCCGCTGTTATTCGAGCTCCGGAATCTTCAATTCCTGGTCGGGATAGATCAGGTCCGGGTCTTCGATTTGATCCTGGTTGACGCCGTAAATTTTCGGCCACAGCACGGGGCGGCGATAGTGGAAGCGTGCGATCCGCCACAGAGATTGACCCTTTACCACCGTATGAATGGTGCGGATGGGCGGCCCTGGGTCAGGCGGCGGGGGAGCCGGTGGGGCGACCGCCTGCTGCGGTTCGGGGGGGCTGGTTTCCGCCACCGGCGGCGTCTCCTCGACAGGGGCCTTCCCTGGGATCAGCCACCAGATCAAGCCGATCAACACGACCACAGCCGCGGCGGCCGCGGCCATCCATGGCTTAAAGGCGGATTGCTCCCCGGCTTCTTGTGGCTCTTCCCCGGCAGGCTCCTGCTCCAATGCCGCCTCCGCTTCTTCCTGGTCCGCTGGGGCGCCTTCCGTTCCTGGCGGGGCCTCCTCACTGACCGGGGGGCGGACGGTCATACCCGGTGCGCCCGCGCTCACGTCAGCTGTTCCCGCGGCAGCGGCAGCGGGTGGTGACCCGGCGCGCTGCTGCGCGATGCGCTCGCTTATGGACTGCACGCGGGTGGTTTCGGTGCGTTCCCGAATCGCGCGCAGGGCGTCCATGCGGCCGGCGGGGGAGCCGCCTGCCTGCCGTGCATGTTCCACGTCGGCTGCCATTTCCCCTGTATCCGTGGCCTCGCGCGATCCGAGGCTGCGCGCTCTTTCGGCGGCGCGGTCCTTCAAGGCGTCGATGCGTCCGCGCAGGTGCTCGCCGATTTCGCCCGCCTTTTGCCGCAAACCGTCTTGGATGGCATCCCCGGTGAGGGCCTCCTGGGCCTCCTCGCCACTGGTGGGAATGACGGTATCCGCCCCCAGAATGGATGCGATTTCATCCTTATCCACTGCCTCGGAGGCGGAGGCCAATTCGGGATGATTGTGCAGATACTCTATGACCCGCGCTTCCAACATGATCCGGTTGTGGGCCAACTGCACCACGTTGGTCACGCGAAATGCGTTATACAAGGCAAGATTCTGGGCGGGGGTAAGACCGTCGAGCACGTTCACGGTCGAATTGAACAGTTCCACCGGATTTTTTCCCTGCGCGTTGGCCTGAATGGAAAACTTGAGCGGTTCGGATTTGGCAAGCTCATTCACAGGTTTGCCGCTGATTTCGATCCCCTTCAGGGCCAATTCTTGAATTCCCAGGGTCCACAAAAAGTAGGGCATGTTGGCCAGTTGCCGCACGGTCGTAATCCCGAAATAACGATTGAGCAGGTCGCTTTGGGTATCGCCAACGCCCTCAAAACAATTCACCGTCGAGTCGAGCAACTGCTCCAGTGACATGGACTGGTATTCAGCGCGGACATCATATGCAAGTGCCATGAGTTATTCCCTGCGAATAATTGACAGCCAATGAGTGAACCATCCGTTGTTCGACCTGTGGCTTCCTTACCACGACGGCGTAGATTTCCCCCTCGATTTCGGCGACTGGATATTATGTGCTGATATTTATGTTTCCTGTAACGGTGACGAGACGATCGATGGAACAATCAGTAGCGGGCCATTGGAGATTGACTACGGTGATGGTTCCTTTCAAAGAAACCCCGTTTCCCCGCTAACGAGTGTGAGCAACGGCCGGTTGCGCAGTTCGCTTACCTGCGACCCGCGCTAACAGGGCCTCGGCGTGATCTCATGCAGCCCTTGAAAGGCTAGCAAACCTTAACATAATCGATTTGGCACTTCCAACAGAAATTCCCGTAGCGCAGCCAAAGGTTTTCCACGAATTGTGAGGTTGGCGCGGCACAAGATACCCGGCTATTGCTAGGTTTTATGGCAGATTCGGAAGCGGAATCTGTCAGCCTCCGGAGTGGGCAGGGCCCACGCTTCAAAGCCCGGATTGTGGAGGCGTTGGGCACGGGGTGTGGGCTGCTAGCGCGGGCCTAGACAGGCCGGTAGGCCTCTTCCAGCGGCAATTCGATCAGGCTGTCCAGGTGGCCGTATCCGGCGGATACGCCGCCTTCCTTGACCTGATGGTGCTTGGTTCGCACCAGATATCCCGCGTCCTTGTTAAGCAGGATTTCTTTTCCATTGGCCAGCAGGACGCCGAATCTGCCGATCTCGCTCAGGCATTTCCCAGCGCTGGCCTTGCCCTCCAACACCATCACGGCGTCGTGGGGAATGGGGGTAATGCGTTCCATCAGCACGAAAGTCCTATCCTCTCCGGGACCAAGTGCGGCCAGGCGTGCGATCATTTCCTCGTCATAGAGGTTGTTGCCGCCCCCTTCGCGTTGCGGTTTGAGAACGAATCGCTCCGGCTGCACGGCGGCGGCCTTCCGGGCCGCAAGAGGCCCCCCCGGACCTGCCACGGCCTCATCCAGGCTGTACATTCCAGCGAAGCAGGCCTCCATGAGGGCTGCGTCATGCTCTTCGCAGAAACGGCGCAGGGTGGCTGGCTGCGTCAGCAATTGCTGAACCTTCTTTGTCCCCGCCAGATGGGTCGCCAAATTTGGCACCGGGATCGTGGAAGAGCTTTCGACGAGTTTCCGCCCCTGCATGGCCTCGGGTGATCGAAAGTCGTCCGGCGTGTATCCCGCGCGGAAGTAAGTGATTGCCGCAATGCGCCCGCCGATGGTCAGGTGGCCCTCCCTGAGGCTTCCCTGCTCGGCGATGGCCTCCAGGGTGAGCCGGACGACAGGAATATGCCTTGCGTGCAGGGCCTGCTCGAGTATGCGCTGGTCGAACACGTTGGCTTCTCCTGCCTGCACCACCATCACCACGCAGGCATCCTGATGGCCGTACATGCGGAAAGCCTGCGCAAAACCCTCCACGATATCCGGCAGGGGATCGTTGGCCACGAGGGCGTCCTCCCAGGGGGTATCCGACAATAAATGCTTGTGCAAAAGGTTCACCCTGGCCGCCAGGGCAGGATAGCTGGCGGAAATGGTGTTCAACTCAACCTGCCGCGCAACCGGAGCCGCCAAGCCCTGGCGCGCCTGCAAAAAATAGTCGCTGCGGGTAATTTGTAAATACAGTTGCTGGGTTGACGCGCAATTGCGCGCCATTTCAAGCAGATCCCTGGTAAAGGGGTCTGCGCCCACGACCTCTTCCAGGGCCTCGGCCAGGAAATCGATTTGACCGGATATGGCATGCGCCAGCCTGTTGAAGGGCAAGCTCAATTCCGCCAGATTACGGCTGGCGGCCGGGTCGATGGGGCAGGGCGTGAGGGCGAAGGGGGCGTGCACCAGGCCGCCCCCCGGTGCGGCCTTCAACAAGCCATAAAGCGCGGCAAAATCGACGGATTCGGCAAGGCGGGATTTTAGATTTTCCAGCATGGGAGGATCATTGCAACCTGATGGATTCAAAAATCCTGTATGCCTGATCTTCGGACTCGTTGTAGTGCTCGTAGTGATCCACAACTTCCTGAACGGTGACGTCTTCCTGCAACATCAGGTCAAGGACGTTGTGATGGGAAATCAACTCCCCTTGCCCATTTTCCACCACGGCAACCATGGGCCTGTCGGGATAATTCTCGGGCGCCAGGGCCAGCACAAAGGCCAATTCCCCGGTGGACAGGCGCAGCAGTGAGCCGACGGGATATCTGCCCATGCTTGTCACGAAATGTTCGATCATTTTTTCGTCGAACTCCGAGCCGGCCAGATTCATAATGTATTCCACGGCCTTGCCTGGCACCCAGTTTTTCTTGTACTTCCGCTTGCCAATCAGCGCCTGGTAGACATCCACCACGGAAGCGAGGCGGGTGAGAGGCCGCAGGGATTCAAAGGGTGCATCCGGATAGCTGGTAAACAAGCTGCCGTCCTTTTTGACATGATGATAATGCGCCACATTAATGATGGTATCGTGCATCTTCATGTCGGTAAGTATTTTCGCGCCGTAGGTGGTGTGGTTACGGAGCAGTAACATTTCCTGACTGTCCGGGGCGAATCTCTCTTTGCTTTCCAGTACGTCCTTGGGAACCTCGCTCTTGCCGATATCGTGCATAAAACCCGAGGTTAAGGTGAACCTGTTCGTGCTCGGGCTAACGTCTTTATCCATGCGCGACAAGATATCCGCATAGCAGTCCTGCAGGATTACCGACATATCCACACAGTGGGCATAGGTTTGGTCGCTCCCCCTCAACCCCGCGATAGCCTTCATGGCTGAGGTAGAGCCTTCGCTGAGAATATCCCCGACCATCGACTCAACGCCCTTGCTGGAATAGTTTCCGCTACGCCCAATATCCAACATTTCCTCGACCACGCTGGAAGCCTTAGTGCGGTTCGTTTCCGCGGTTTCCACCTTGTCCAGGAGTTGCTTTACCTCCTCAACCTTCTGCTCGTGGCGTTTTTGGGCCTCCGGCGATCCGACCGAGAGCCGGGGAGCCTGCTGCGGACCCGCCGCCTCTGGGATTTCTACGCCCTGGGGCACGGAAACCATGAATTCAAGCAATCCATGTTTTTCCATAAGCGCGCCCATTCCAGTGACGACTTTGGCGAGTTTGAGTTGTGCTGGGATATTGGTAATTTCCTGCAGGTGGTCGAATTCCTTCAGGTGCTCGATGGGGATTTCCATTCTGCCGCTCTGGTCGGTGATGACGGCCGTTGCGCCCTTGTACCCGGTTTGAACAAACTTGAGCTTTTCCGTGTCCAGGGTGGCGAAGTCAAAGGACATCTCCGTAACTTCGACGATTGTCATGCCTTGCACGAGCTGGTTGGCCTTTACACGCTGTCTGGAGGCCTCGCTAATTTGTGATGCCATTGATGGCGTTCCTATAAATTCAGAGCAGATGAATTTGCTGTGCCGCCAATACGACTTTCCCTATTTATTTCCGTTATGCCCGTTGCATCGCTCGGCCGGATTAACGGTCCCGGTCCAGCGTTGACTTAATATCGCCTAATTATTCGATGATATTCCGTGCAAATTCCGTACTCTCAATTGGAATTTCCATAACTGCGACTCCACAGAAACCCGCATTATGCCACATGCACTGGGCTGAGAACGGAAATAACTGATGGTGGCCCGTATCGATGGAAATTTCAATCACTCCTTCCAACGGCGAACCGGTCCGCAATGGGCCAGTGGAATTAAATAGGAACCCGCCGTGTTGAATGTTGGACAGGTTTCCTATCACGGTGCGTCCATTCTCGCCAATACGCGAATTGATTGCTTATGGGGTACTTTGACGATAATTTTCACGCAGTTTCACGAAATTTCGATCTCCGGGTTGCTCGTCCAATATCAGGACAGTAAGCCTTCAATTTGATCCAGCGTCTGAATTTCATGATCGGGGACGATCCCCAGCTCATCGAGCGGACGCTTGAACCGGTTTATCCAGAACACGCGAAATCCGAACGATTTTGCCCCAATGGCATCCCAACAATTAGACGAAACGAAACCGATTTTGTTGGGCGGCACACCCAGTTTATCCACGGCAAGCTGGTACACCTTGGGGGTCGGTTTATAAATACTCAATCCATCGACGCTCAGTACGGCTTGCAGGTACGAGTTAAGGTTGTTGTTTTCCACTACCGTGTTCAGCATCTCGGGATTGCCATTGGACAGCACGGCCTGTTGAATTGTTGCGCTGAGCTTTTTCAAAGTACCCGGCACTTCCTCGTAAGTTGCCAAATTGAGATAGTTGTCCATCAATTCCCGCAGAATCTCATCCGTAAGATTCAATTCCAGGGCCTTGCATGCGAACCTCAACCCTGCTTCGGTGAGTTCCCAGAAATTCTGATACTTGCCCATCAGGGAACGCAGCCAAGTGTACTCCAATTGTTTGGCGCGCCAAATTTCGCTGATTGCCGCGCCTTTGCCGGGGAAGTTCTTTTCGCATTTTTCAAAGACAGAATAGACGTCGAACAAGGTGCCGTACGCGTCGTAGACCAGGGCATCTACAGCCAAATG
>JAPUIH010000224.1 GCA_027297205.1 SAR324 cluster bacterium
GGCCCGGCAGATCGACCAGCAAAAGGCGGTAGCTTTCCCTGAATGCGGCCACCTGCGCGGAGAAGACACGCCGGTGCTGCGACATTCCATGCACCAGGGTGAGCCAGGGCCTGGCCGGGCCTGCGTCCGTCACCGTCTCGAAACCGGCTGCAAGATCTACGCTGCCGGACACGGGGCGGCTCCGTTCATTGATTTTATTCCAGATAGCACGGCGAACACCATCGGCAGTGATACATGATATGTGGCGGACCACGGTCATTCTAACCCATTCGGGTATTCCATCATAAGACAAATCGGCGGAACGCCTGCCCGATTCCGATCTCTGCTACTCCCCTCCGATCCGACGCCTCCATCCGTGTGGCCCCA
This sequence comes from SAR324 cluster bacterium, assembly GCA_027297205.1. GTDB lineage: Bacteria > SAR324 > SAR324 > SAR324 > JACQKK01 > JAPUIH01. The sequence continues at coordinate 367 of JAPUIH010000224.1, forward strand.
GGCCGAGGTGTTTCCCTTTTCTCCTTTTTCCGGTAAGGCTAATCTTGATCTTCCCAGGGACTTCACGGCCCAGTTCAAATATCTAATTTCACCACGCCTCCATGCCCGCCAGGACAAGATGTTAGCAAAAACGCTGTCCGCCACGGTGCTGGGGGTGGAAGCCCACCCCATCCAAGTGGAGGTGGACCTGTCCGTGGGGCTGTCCAACTTCACCATCGTGGGGCTGCCCGACGGCACCATCAAGGAAAGCCGCGAGCGCATCACCGCGGCCATCACCAACAGCGGATTCAGCTTTCCGGTGAGGCGGATCACGGTCAACCTGGCCCCGGCGGAAATCCGCAAGGTCGGCTCCGGGTTTGACTTGCCCATCGCCGCATCCATCCTGGGTGCCTGGGATATTTTTCCCGCGGCGAAGTTGGATCAGTATCTGCTGGTGGGGGAACTTTCCCTGGAGGGGCGGCTGCGCCCGGTGCGTGGCGTGTTGCCGATTGCGCTGGCGGCCAAGCGCCAGGGGGTGCAGGGCCTGATGCTGCCTCGCGAAAACGAGCTGGAAGCAGCGGTGGTCCAGGGCCTGTCCCTGTATCCGGTGGAGACGCTGGAAGACGTGGTGGCCTTCATGAAGGACGAGTGGACGCCCGAAACCCGCGCGGTGGACCCTCATGCCCTGTTCAACCACTCCCGCATAATGAGCGAAGACCTGCAGGACGTGAAGGGTCAGGAGCAGGCCAAGCGCGCCCTGGAAATCGCCGCGGCGGGCAATCACCATCTGCTGATGATCGGCCCGCCCGGCTCGGGCAAAACCATGCTGGCCCGGCGCATGGCCACCATCCTTCCCGAGTTTACCTTCGACGAGGCCCTGGAGACCACCCAGATACACAGCATCGCCGGGCTGTTGGGCAGCCAGCAGCCTTTGGTGACCCAGCGCCCTTTCCGCTCCCCGCACCACACCATCTCTCAGGCGGGCCTGGTGGGCGGCGGCTCCATTCCCCAACCGGGAGAGATATCGCTGGCGCACAACGGGGTGCTGTTCCTGGACGAATTGCCGGAATATCCGCGCAACGTGCTGGAACTGCTGCGCCAGCCCCTGGAAGAACGCAAGCTGGTCATTTCCAGGGCCGCCATGGCCCTGGAGTTTCCATGCGGGTTCCTGCTGGTCTGCGCCATGAATCCCTGCCCCTGCGGCTATCTGGGGGATGCGGGGCGCCGCTGCAAATGCGGCCCGATCATGGTGCAGCGCTACCGCGCGCGCATATCGGGGCCGCTGCTGGACCGCATCGACCTGCAGGTGGACGTGCCCGCCGCGCCTTTCGATAAACTCACCGATGAGCGGCGCGGGGAAAGCTCGGCGGCCATGCGCGAACGGGTGCAGGCGGCGCGGGAGCGGCAAACCCACCGCTTTCGCAAGTCCCCCACCCGTCACAACGGCATGATGAGCCCCAAGGAAATCGAGACCTACGCCAAGCCGAGCCCCGAAGCGTTGGAAACCCTGCGCAAGGCCACCGAGCGGCTGCTCCTGAGCGCGCGGGCCCATACCCGTATCCTGAAGGTGGCCCGCACCATCGCCGATCTGGCCAATGCGCCGGATATCGAGCTGCCCTTCATTGCCGAGGCCATCCAGTACCGCAAGCTGGACCGGGGGGCCGAGCCCCAGACGCGATAAATGCAAGCACCTTCTCAATGCGGCCCCGGCATTCCGGGTGAGATTATCTGTTCGCCCTGCATCGGATTCGCATAGCTCTCTAGGGCGAGCAGCAACCTGCCCACCGGGTGAAAGCGCCTCATTAATTGTGCTAAACTGGCCCCGCAAATTAATCCAAAGGGAGATCGCGTCATGGCAAAAAGGTTAAGCCAGGCCGCCGTCACGCAATTCAAGGGCGAGGGCTACCATTTCCCCGTGCCCGTGCTTTCGGCGGTGGAAGCCGCGGAACTGCGCGGGCGGATTGAAGAGAGGGAGTCCCAGCAGGGCGGCACCCTGCTTCCCGTCCAGCGCAATAAGTCACACTTGCTCTTCAAATGGATCGACGACCTGATCCGCGATCCCCGCATTCTCGATTTCATCGAGGATCTGATCGGCCCGGATATTCTATGCTGGAATACCTTGTTCTGGATCAAAAACCAGGGCAGCCCCAGTTTTGTTTCCTGGCATCAAGATTTGCGTTATTGGGGCCTGGACGGCGGCGACGTGGTTACGGCGTGGCTGGCCCTGTCGCCGGCAAGCGAGGAAAGCGGCTGCATGCGCGTACTTCCCGGCAGCCACGTCGGTGAAATCCTGCCCCACGAGGACCGTTACAACGAGGCCAACATGCTCACCCGGGGCCAGGAAATCATCAGTGGCATCGACGAGGAACGCGCCGTCCATATGCCGCTGCAACCGGGGGAAATGTCCCTGCACAATGCGCGGCTTGCTCATGCTTCCGGCCCCAACATGGCCAATGACCGCCGCATTGGCCTGTCCATGCACTTCATCCCGCCCACGGTTACCCAGGTCCAAGGAGATTGGGACAGCGCGGCCCTGGTGCGGGGCCGCGACCCCCACGGCCACTTCCATCACACACCGCGTGCAAAAGAGGACTTCGACCCGGTCGCCACCGCCTTTCATGAAACGGCCACCAAGGCGGTGCATGACATTCTCTACAAGGATGCCAACCAGGACACCAAGAAACTGTGAACTGCAAGAAGATGAAACATTGCCTCCCTGTGTTATGATCGGGACGGCCAGCCCTGCCCACGGTTATCAACCGCAGGAAACCGGGGCGCGCGAATTCCACTCGGGGCGAGGGGATACGGCCGCACCGGAATTCAGGAGAAGATTGCAATGAGTGAATTGACGTATTGGGTCAACGGCGATTTCGTGCCCGCCTCCCAGGCCATGGTGCCGCTGACCAGCAGAGGCTATCGCCTGGGCGACGGCGTGTTCGACACGGAACGCACCTTCAACGGCAAGCTCTTCAAGCTGGATGCCCACCTGGCGCGTCTGGAGAAGTCCCTCCGGTTCACCCGCATCGACCCGGGCATGAGCATGGCCGAACTGGGGCGCATCAGCGAAGAAACTTTGGGCAAGAACCTGCACCTGCTGGAAGAGCACGGAGATTTCTGGGTCACCCAGACTATCAGCCGAGGGGCGGGGCGCAATCTACTGGAGTCGGGAACCGCCTTCGTGTCGGTAATCGTGGAACCCCTGCCCTTCGCCCGCTTTGCGCCCTTCTACAGCCAGGGCGTGCATCTGGTGGCCCCGGCGGCGCGCACTTCCGCCGTCTCCGGCATGGACCCCAAGCTGAAAGCCACCAGCCGCCTTGGCATGGTGCTGGCCGACCTGGAATCCAAGCAAACCGATCCGGATGCGCTGACCTTGCTGCTGGACGAGCAGGGCAATCTGGCGGAGGTAATTTACGGGAACCTGTTTTTGGTGCGCGATGGGAAAATCCGCACCCCCGGTGGCAGGGCCATCCTGGAAGGTGTCACTCGCGCCACCACCATGGAACTGGCCCGCGGCGCCGGCCTGGCAGTGAGCGAATGCGAACTGCAACCCTACGACCTGTACACCGCCGATGAGGCCTTCGTGAGCACCACCAGCTATTGCGTACTTCCAGTGGGCCGCCTCAACGGTTCGCCGGTAGGCAAGGAAGTGCCCGGCCCCCTTACGCGGCGCATCAGCGAAGAATGGAACAAGCTGGCCGGGCTGGACATCGCCGAGCAGATGCACAGCTACGCGGCGCGCGCCCAAGCGGCGGCGCAACCCGCCACGGCGGCGAGAGGCTGAGCCCGCACAATGGACCCGCCGCGGCCAACGCCACCGGTAACCGCCTGCGAGGCCCAGGACCCCGATTTCGAGCGCCGCGTCCACGACAGTTTCGGACGGCAAACCTTCATGCGCCATCTGGGAGCGCAGATTACCGCCTTGCAGGCGGGCTACTGCGAAATTTCCCTGGACTATAGAGACGACCTGGCCCAGCAGCACGGTTTTTTTCACGGGGCATTATAGGCACTCTGGCCGACAATGCCTCCGGATATGCCAGCTATTCCCTCATGCCGGTGGAGGCGACTGTGCTTACGGTGGAGTACAAATTAAACCTGCTGGCCCCCGGAGACGGGGAGCGCATCATCTCACGGGGCCGGGTGCTCAAACCGGGGCGCACGCTGATCATTGCGCAGTCGGACGTTTACGCGCTCAAGCGCGGCAGGGAAACCCATTGCGCGACTGCGCTGGTTACGCTGTTTACCCTCGCGGGGACTCCGGATCATCCGGGGATGGGCAAGCAGTAGCATCGCCTGACGGCACGGAGGTGGGTCTCTCCGCCAGTACAGGAAATCATATGATTCGAATCGAACGAGATGGCCCGGTGACGGCGCTGATCCTGAACCGGCCCGAGCGCCGCAACGCCCTTAACGAGGAAATGATCCGCGGCCTGCGCGACGGGGTGCTGGCCGCGCAGGCGGATGCCGCCTGCCGCTGTCTGGTCATCAAGGGCGCGGGGGAGCATTTTTGCGCCGGCCGCGATATATCGGGCAAGGTGGGCGGCAAGACTCTGGAGGACACCCTGGCCTTCGATGATCTGTACACCGGGCTATTCGAGGCCCTGCGCACAATGAGCAAGCCCTCCGTGGCCATAGTGCGGGGCTTTGCGGTCGCCGGGGGATTCACCCTGGCCATGGGCTGCGACTTCGTGCTGGCCGAGCAGAATGCGCAATTCGGCGCCTTGGAAATGCGCGGCGGATTCCCCGCGGCGGTCAACACGGCTTTGCTGACCCATCTCACCACACCGCGCATGGCCCTGGAATTTCTGCTTTCCGCCGATACGTTCCCCGCGGTGCGGCTATGCGAGGCGGGATTGATCAA
>JAPUIH010000225.1 GCA_027297205.1 SAR324 cluster bacterium
CCGAATTCCTGATGCTCGAATTCAATAGTTTCGTCACTGTTGACGAACATGTTCAGGGCGAGCCCGTTCTTTTCGATCTCGTTCTTGAGCTTGCCGAACACGGCCTCTTTGGAGTCGCCGAGCTTGGAGATGAAGGAGACCGTCTTACCACCCTCGGTGATGGTCAATTCCTCACCGTTGTCGATCATTTCCTGGGTCAGTGCCTCAGTACCCCTGACTCTGGCTCGCTCACCCGTTTTGAACACGCGCACTTCATAGCCCTCCACGGGCGAAGCCCGGGTCACCGGAGCGGCGGAGATGAACTCAAGCCCCACACCGATGCCGACGCCGTTGGCGCCCGTGCTGCCATCAAGCAGCTTCTTCTTGCCGAACTGCGCATTGATGGACAACCGGTCGATGGTGTCCAGGGCATTGACCAGCTCGAGTTGATTCACTGCGAGCATGTTTTCGTCGTTGGCCCCTTCGTTGTTGGCGGAAATGGCCAACTGGCGCATGGAGGTGAGCAGGTTGCTCACTTCGACCAGCGCTGCTTCAGTGGTTTGCACCATGGAAATGGCGGTCTCGGAATTGTCGATGGCTTGGTTGAGGCCTTTGATTTGCGCCCGCATCTGCTCGGAGATGATCAGTTTTGCGGGACCGTCCCCTGCACGGTTTACCTGCAGACCTGAAGACAATTTCTCCAAGGACCTGCTCAAGCGCCGGTCGTTTTCCACCAAATGCCGCTGGGTGTTAACCGCGGATATGTTTTGATTGACTCGCAGACCCATTTTAAATACCTCCTTGTATCAATTGATTAATCATCCTTGACCCGGAAGGTGGAGGCGTGCGCATGCACGAATTCCAAGCGGAGGCGCACCTCTGCCAAATCCCTGGCAAGACGGGTACACAGCCGCACCTGCCGCCGCCCTTAAGGGCGGCGCGGTCCTTCCTGTACCGGGGTCCGGCCCCCTGAAAGGACGGACTCCGGCGGGCTTCCTTACCCGAAGGGCTGCCCCGTCTCGCAACCGGGCACTGCCCTCCACTACATGAGGGTACGGCCCCGCGCGAACACGGGCACCGCCCTCCACTGCATGAGGGTACGGCCCCGCGCGAACACGGGCACCGCCCCAAGCTCTGTGCTTCCCGCGACTCCGCGCAAGAAGGTTTCGGCCATGGGGACACTCGCCTCCATGGCCACCGGGGACTGCCCCCGGCAACCGAACCCAGGCCAGACAGCGCATCACGCGCTCTTCCAGCAGGTGATTTGCCTGCGGAAAATCCAGCCTGTGACCGGGAAGCTCATTATGGAGGGGCTCCGCCCCGCCGTTCGTTCCCGGCGTTCAACCTTGGGACGCCGTATCCGCTCCTGGCGGATTTCGATGTCCCCAAAGCAGCATCGATCAGGACATGGATTTGATCTCCATGCCGTCACCTGCGCTTTTCAGCGGCCCTTCATGGGCCGTTTGTTCAAGGAAGCGCGCTTCCCTCAACAAGCGGCCAATGGCATTAATTGGCCTTCACCAACATTCGGTGCCTTCCCGCGGCCAAGGGGCGTGGGCCTCGCGGCCCGTCCGCACCTCACTTCCCGGCGCTACCCCCGGAATGGAGGAGCTGCCGCATCACCTTGGCCATATCCTGTACCTGCCTGCTGGCGGATTCTTCCGCCAGCGGTGCCGGTTGTAGCGGCACTTCCCGTCTCAGGTATTCCAGCGCGAGCAGTTGGTACTCCGTAATTCGTTCCCGCACCTGGTCGCGCCACTCGTCCACTTCGCAGGACACCCCAAACAGCAATTGCAGCGTGTCCGACAGCTCCTGCCAGGTTTCAGCCCGGCCGTTGGCCAGCGCGCTGTATCCGCTGCGCGTATCCAGCCACGTGCCCAGCGCGGCGCCGTAGAACGAGGGCAGGGAAATCCGCCGTTGGCGCGCCTCGGGCTCGGGAGCATCCTGGAACTGAATGCCGTTCTGCACGACAAAGCAGCGCGGATGCTGACCTTCCGGGAAGCGTTCGCCCCGCCAGATCACCGCGAGCTCGGAGGTGTTCGGATTGTCCTGAAATCCCACCAGCATCCGTCCGATGCCAAAACCCCGTTCTCCATGCAGCGTGCCCTGAATGTCCTTGCCCTTGCGGCTCCACTCCATGCGGCCTGGGCGTTTGGACAGCAGTGGCGTTTGCCGGCTGAAGCCCTTGAACTTGAAATGGGAGCCGTATTGGTTGTGCCTTACGATCAGGCGCCGCTGGCGTGTCAATCCCACCTCCAACTCCATACCGGCGCCGTATATGGCGCCCTGCAGCCTCCGCAGAAACTCTGGAACGCCGGTGCATTTGCCCGGGTTGTATCGCAAGAAGCGATCGCCCTCGGCCAGGAATAACTCCTGTTCGGAGCGCAGCCAGTCCTCATGCACCGCGACTCCGCCAATGATGGCGGCCTTGCTGGGTAATTCCTTGATGCACACTTGATAGCCCTGCGGGGGCGAACTGGCCGTGCGTGGCCCTCCCCGCACAAAGTCGACACCGGAGCCGACGCCAACCACGCCTGATTGTCCGTCGATCAATCCCCGGCCATGGAACCTGCAATTGCGGACTATATCGTCCAGTTGCTCCAGACGGGGCGCCAGAACCTGGCCGTATTCCGGGGGAACCGCCTTGCTGCGGTCTCCGTTGTTCCAAGCGCTGTGCAGGGTCGTGATGGTTTCGGACATCAAGGTGCCCACTTCCGCAAGTCCACCATCGATGGTCTGCAGCAGGGAAACGGCGGTTTCCAGGTTGCGCAGCACCTGATCAATACTGAGGCTGCCCTGTTCGAACCGGAGCCATCCCGCCGGGACGGTTATGCCATCCCTGGTTTCCCCGGGCGGCGCACCCGCCGGCGCGGCTGCAATGACGTCCCGCGTCAATACAAATTTTTCGTTTCGGTCAATGCCTTCCATGACACACCCTAGTCGGTTCAAATGCATGGCTTGGAATTTGCTTTTCCATAGCCTGGGACCATCCCGGTCCCGATTCGCAAACTTGACCTCCTTGGCGCCGCCTGCTCGCAACAGCCGGTGCCGACTGTATTTCCTTTATGATGCGGACGGAGAATTTCCGTCCGCATCTTCTTTTTGCAATCCGAAACATCCATTGCGCCGTTCCACCGCTATCGCGGACGGAACCCGAGGCGGCTGATGTTGCGCATCTCCGCGCCGCGCCCGGCGCAGCCACGGGGACACAACCGTCATTTTCCGCGGCGCCGTTTCAGTCCCATCGTTCGGACACGTGGGGCGGGCTTGCCCACCCTGGCCGCCTTTCGGCGGCCCTTGCTTCACCGTGCCACCTGCCCCGCGCCCCAGGCTGCAACGGAAGCCTCACGCGGCTTCCGCCATCCGGCCCGGCCCCTCCGCGGCAATTCGCGGATGATGGCGCCTAGGCCAGGGGCGCGGCCCAAGGCTTAAAGGCCTTGCAGCAGGTTGAGCACGTTCCGCGAGCTCTGATTGGCCTGGCCCAGCATGGCCATGCCCGATTGCAGAACGATCTGGTTCCGCGTCAGTCCGCTGATTTCAACGGCCATGTCCGCATCACGCAGCACGGACTCGGAGTTGATCAACTCCTCCCGGGATACGTTGAGGCTCCTGATGTTGGCCTCCAGGGCGTTCTTTTGGATCGCCCCCAGGGTGGCCCGCACGATGTTGACGTCATCAATGGCCTTATCAACCACGGCGATCGTGGACTCCGCCCCTTGGGCCGTTCTCACGTCGACCTGCGACAGG
>JAPUIH010000226.1 GCA_027297205.1 SAR324 cluster bacterium
TCAGACCCGACCTGCCACGTATACAAATCTCATTATGGAGGGTGTTTTTGGCCCAGGTGTTGGGAATAGTGTTGGGAACGAAATATGAAAGGCGTCACGGTTACCCGTAACGCCTTGATTTTACTAGTAGCGGGGGGTGGATTTGAACCACCGACCTTTGGGTTATGAGCCCAACGAGCTACCGGACTGCTCTACCCCGCGCCGTAGATTTAGTTGCGGGCCGAGGAGCGGGAAACGGGATTCGAACCCGCGACCCTCAGCTTGGAAGGCTGATGCTCTAGCCAACTGAGCTATTCCCGCATCAATTCCGCTTAACCTGATCAGGCTAAGGAATCGGATGGGCTAAGTCAAGGCAGCCTGCCCTGATAGCCGCGCCGCCGCCGGGCCTACAGATTCCAGCCGCCAGCCACGACAATATTCGCGCCGGTGACGTAGGCCGCCTCCGCGGAGAGCAGGTAGTCCAGGGCGGGCAGGATGTCGGCGAAGCCGCCTTTTCGTCCGGCCGGCAGGGTGCTGCCCGGCTCTCCCAGGCTGTTGTCCAGAAATCCCGGCGAAATCTGATTGACCGTGATGCCGTCTCCGGCGAGCAGCTTGGCGTAACTGCGAGTGAGCACGTGTACGCCCAACTTGGCAATATGGTAGGGCGTGGCGGTGGGGCGCGCGATCACACGGTCATTGCCCGAATCCCCCAGGTTGATGATGCGCGCCGGCGTCCCGGCCCGCAACAGGGGCAAAGTGCGCGATATGAGATGAAACACCGCCGAGCAGCTTGCATCGAAGATGCGCTGCCAGTCCTCCGGCTCAAATTCCAGCAGACCCCGCCCGTCGTAGACGCCCACGTTGTTGATCAGCACCTGCAGGGCGGTGGTTTTTTCCCGCAACTGCTCCAGCAATGCCTCCCGCTCGGCCAGGTTGGCCAGGTCCGCCCGCAGCAGTTCAGCCCCGGCGCCCTTGGCCCGCACCTGCTCCGCCAGGGCCTCGGCCTGGGCGCGGCTCTTGCGGTAGTGGAGCAGCAGGCGCGTGCCCGGCGCGGCCAGATGCAGAGCCATGGCCCGTCCTATGCCCTGGGCGGCTCCGGTGATGAAGATGGTGCGCGGGGCGTTCACGGGGTCTCTCCGCCATCCCAGGTCAGGCTGACTCCCGCACCATCGCTGCCACTGACGGCCCCGGGCTTGCGCACGCTCAGGTGCAGCCGCGCCAGACTGTATGTTTCCCCCAGATGGCCCGCCAGTTCACGCGCCAGGGTTTCCAGCAACTGGTAGCGCCCCACCTGCAGGAAGGCGCGTACGGATTCGGCGACCTCGGAGTAGTTCACCGTGCTATTCAGGGATTCGCTGGCGGCCGCCGCGGAAAAATCCCAGGGGAAAGACAGAGTAACAATGAGGGTCTGGGGCGTATCCCGTTCGTGGGGGTGCACCCCCACAATGCATTCCACCTGCAAATTTTTCAGATGGATGGTCTCTGCGCTGAAGCGGTGGCTGGCCATGGTTATTTGCGCCGGGGTAATGCGCGGAAAAGAGGGATTACAACGCACCCAGCAGGGCGTGGCGCTTTTGCTGGTATTCCTCTTCGCTGATCAGGCGTTGTTTGCGCAGCTTATCCAGGGTGCGCAGCTTTTCATCCAGCCCTTGGCCCGCCATGCGTTCGTCCTGCTCGCGGGATTTATTCTCCACTGTTTCCTGGAATACCTGGCGCAACTCCTCCCTGGACGGCGCCTGCCGCCTCGAGAAGTAAAATTGGGCCGCCCGCCCCAGCGCCCAGGTAGTGCCATAGATGCGAGAAGCATTTGCCATGCCGCCCACAAAAGGCACGAAGCGCATTGCCTGGCGCAGCAGCAGTCCCCCACCCGCCGCCGCAGCGATCTCCAGCAGCACTTTCTTTCCCACCGCCTCGGCGCCGTAGACCTTGCCCAGGGCACGCACCATGGCCGCGAACACGGGCAGCTCCAGCAGGGGCACGGGGGCGGCGCCCATGGCCATGGCGGCGGCGGCGCATGCCTGGATAATCTGCTCGGCCTTCTCTCCCCGCTCCGCCGGGGACAATTCCGCGAAATCCCCGCTGACCAGGCGCTTCAGGGTATCCTCGTAGGGCTTGAGGCGCGCCATGCCGTTCTTGACGAGATTCATGGGACCAGGCACTCCCGATCAGGTGGACATTTCCGCAAATCCCCGTTCGACCCCATCTTCCATCTCCCGGACGAGACTGCGCACCTGCTCGTAGTTCCAGGCCCCGCCGATGGCCGCATACTTTGCAAAATGCAGGGGCGCCACCTCATTGCTGTAAGCGGGCTCATGGAAGCCCATGCGCTCGTCCAGGGCCCCCAGGGTATCATAGGCCCCTCGCAATGCCCTAATGCCCTCATGGTCAGCGGGAGCGTTCCAGCCGTTTTCCCCATCCCCCTGCGCCTGCAGGAAGCGGCATTGCCGGAGAAACTCAAAGCCGATCAGCCCACCCACGGCGTATTTGAGCGGCAGCCAGCCCGTGGCCACGCCCGGAGGCGCATGCTCGGACACCAGCCGTCCCAGCATCTCCCGCACCGCCCTCGCCACTTGCCCGGGGGCGGGAGCGCGCTTGCGCCAGGCCTCTTCCACGGCGTTCAGCACCGCATCGCCCAACTCCGGCGCACCGCACAGGAAGCGCAGGCGGGTGAAGGCCTGAAAATTCCACACTTCGGCCTCCTGCAGGAATCCCTGGTACCCGCTCAGGGTCGGCACCAGCACGCCCTTGCTGCCAAAGGGCCGCAGGCGGTGATCGAGCTCATACAGTTTGCCGAACTGGGTGGGGGAGGTGAGCAGGGTGCCCAGCTTCTGCGCAACCCGGGTGTAAAACTCGTAGTGGCTCTTGCCGCCGCTGGTGCTGCCGTCCCGATCGTACAGAAAAGCCAGGTCCAGGTCGGAGCCAAAGCGCATTTCTCGGCTGCCCAGCTTGCCCATGGCCAGCACGGCGAATCCGCTCACCTGGCCGCCGGAGGAGGCGCCTTCGGGCAGGCCGTAGCGCGCCGCCGTGAGCCGCCAGGCATAGGCGGCGCACAGGGACACCGTGGCATCGGCAAGGTCGCTCAGCATCCCGCGGTGGGTCTGCCGCCCGGGGGCGCTCAGATAAATCGTGAGGATCTGAATCAACGCCTGCGCTTTGGCCATTTGCAATTCCAGAATGAACTCCTCCTCGTCCCGGGCATGCTCCAGGATTGCCTGGAAGGGCTCGGCGATTCCGCCGTCCCCTGCTCCCACGCCGCCGTGGAAGGTCTCCACGAATTGCGGATGGCGGATCAGCGCCAGGGCGTGCATGCCCCCCTCGGCGAAGATGGTGCTCGCCCACGTCACCACCCTTGGGTTGGCGTCTATCAGGGTGTGGATGGCGTTGCGGTTCCCGATCTGGTCCAGGAAGTCCAGCCAGCGCGGGAAGGCATCGTCGGTGCCCTTGCGGTAAATCTCGGGCCGGATCAACAGCCGCGCCACCTTGAAAACGCAGCGCTCCCCCAGCCGTGTATGCATCAGTCCGTTGAGCAGGCTGTCCACGCGGGCCAGCAGCACCTCCCGTTCCCCGGCGGGCGTGTGCTCCCGGATGGCCTGCCGCCACAACTCCGGCTGCGGATACTCCTCGCTGCCCAGTTCCGCGAAGAGCTGCTGAAAGCGCTCCCCGATCCGCCGCCGGGCATCCGCCAGGGCCGCTTCGGCCTCCGCTTGCCGATCGGCGAATCCGGGCCGGAAATCGGCGAGCACCCGCGTGAGCGCCCCGGCCTCCTCGGGAAGCTCGTGGGTCTGGGCTTCCCGAACCATCTGCACCCGGTTTTCAACGCCGCGCAGCAGCCAATAATCGGCCAGGTGAGCGCGCGCGTCCTGCTCTTCCAGCACACCGGCTTCCACCAGCCGCGCCACGGCCTGGGCGTGGGAGGTGACCTGCAATGCGGGCTTTCTCCCTCCGTAG
>JAPUIH010000227.1 GCA_027297205.1 SAR324 cluster bacterium
CAAGTCTTGCCGCCAGAGGGAACCTCACCCTGGCGATGTGCCGAATTCTATCATTCAACGGGGCCGATGCCCATGCGCCCCGCCGCAGGCAGGAGACCGAATAAGATGGAAGATTACGAATGCACGCCGGCGGAGTTGCAAGAGTTGATGAGCAGTGAAAATCCGCCCAAATTGATCGACGTACGGGAGCAGTCTGAGTGGGACATTGTGCATCTGGAAGGCGGGGCGCTGCTCACGCAGCCATTGATGGAGGAAATTACGGAAAGCTGGCACCGCGACACCCCCATCGTCTTCTATTGCCATAACGGCGTGCGCAGCGTGCAGGCCCTGCTTTACTTGCGGCAGCACGGATTTGACAACGTGCGCTCCATGAAAGGCGGCATCGATGCCTGGGCCCAGGAACTCGACCCCGGCATGACCCGCTATTAGCCCACAATTTGGGGAGCGTTACAAAAGATTCAATAGCAGACAACTATTTAGAGTCTGATATTTAATGGGATACAGGGTGCGCGCTCCCTGCTTGGGGGTGCGGGGGCAAAGCCCCAGCGATACACTGTGACGCCTTCTAAAAAACATAAGCACTAGCGCCTGCGCGCTTCTCTCAATTTTTCGGCCATGGCGGTGATGCCTTGCACCACCCGCGGGCCTGGGCGTCCCAGCAGGCTCTCGTCCACCGCGTACACCCGCCCTTCCCGCACCGCGCTGACGGTCTCCAGTCCTTCCCGTTTCAACACCCGCTCCGGATTGAGCTTGTCCATGGGCACCCCGCACCAGGAGACAAAGATCACTTCCGGATCGGCGGCCACCACGTCCGCCACCTGCACCTCGGCGCTTTGGGCGGGCAGGCCGCCGAACACGTTGCGCCCCCCGGCAATCTTGATCAGCTCATTGCTCCAGCAGGCCCGGCCCGGCGAAAACATTGGCTTGGGCCACCATTCCAGGTACACCCGCAGGGGCGGTTCCCCGCCGTGGGTGGCACGCAGGCGCTGCAACTCTCCGTCCATGTGCCCAATGGCCCGCGCGGCGCCCTCCTGGAACCCCAAGGCTTGTCCCACCCGTTCCATGTCTTCCCGAATATCCGTCAGGCTGCGCGGGGCCAGCACAAGATAGGGCAGGCCCAGGGACTCCAGAGCCGTAATATTGCGCTCCATGCCGGGCACACTGAGGCTGGCCAGCACCAGATCGGGCTGCAGGTCCGCCAGGGCCTGCATATCCACGTGCAGGTCGGGACCCAGGCGCGGCAGGGAAAGCACCTGCGGCGGATAGTCCGAACTGGACTCCACGCCCACCAACAAATGCGTGGCGCCCAGGGCTCCCACTATTTCCGCATTGGAGGGGGCGATACTGACCAGCCGCTTCACCGGGCCGGTGGGCAGGCGGTACAGATCGGCGGGGGCGATCTCTCTTTTGTTTCCGTTCAGATTGAGCCCGCGCCCGCCCCGGGCTATCACCCAGGCCATGGCGGCACGCTGCAATTCTTCGTTCAGCAACGCATCGGGGATGGTCTGTTCCTCAAGGGATAGGCGCAGCTGATGGCCGTCCGGCTCGGAGCGATAGCCGCCTTCCTCCGGCGCGGCAAAGAAGGTGTGGGTGCTGGTGCGGAATGCGTAGTCGGGTCTGGCCATGGCGGCATGCTCCGTGGAATCGGGTTTGGCCGGTTATTCTACCCCCGGCATCAGGGCAGTTCAAACCACCCACCGCCCATGGCCACGCATTGCCCCCCCACCCTGACCGAGCTGATCTCCCCCTCCTCCTGCCCGATATCCACATACAGCAGGCTGGGCCGGCCCATCTCAAATCCCTGCTCACTGACGATGCCCGCACCCTCCGCCAGACCGTGGCGCAGCAAATAACAACCGAGGGGCCCGTTGGCCGAGCCGGTGGCCGGGTCTTCCTTCACCCCCAGGGCGGGACCGAACATGCGCCCATGAACGGTGGAGCCCGGTTGTTCCGTCTCCATGGTGAAGGCATAGACCGCACGGGCCGCAGCCGACTCCAGCACGGCCTCGAATTCCGTGGGCTTCACGCGCACCTTGCCCACCGCTTCCAGGCCACGCAGGGGCACGAACAGAAAGGGCAGGCCGCAGGAGATCATATGACAGGGCGCCCCGGGCAGCAGGTCATCCTCGGCCAGGGAAAGCATGGCGGCGATGGCACCACGATCGGAAACCTCCGGCCCGAACTGCGGCAGGGGCTGGGACATGGTGATAAAGTGCGGGGCGCCGTCCCGATAGCGCAGTTCAACCGGCGTGGGGCCCACCCCCAGCTCGAAAACCACCTTGCGCTCCGCGCCGCTGCCTGAAATGCGGTCTTCCCGGGCCAGCACAAAGGCCGTGCCCAGGGTGGGATGGCCGGCAAAGGGCAGTTCCTCGCGGGGGGTGAAGATGCGCACCCGCACGTCGCTCTGGCCATCCGTGGGCGGCAGCACGTAAGTGGTCTCGGAAAGATTGAGTTCATTGGCGATGCGCTGATAGTAGCGCTCGGGCACCGCCGGCCCGTCTGGAAACACGGCCAGGGGATTTCCGCCGAAGTGACTGCCGGTAAACACGTCCACGAGCTGGTAATGCAGTTTTGCCATGGGAATGCTCCAATCCGCCTAGAAAGCAGCCACGCGAGCAGAGGGCGCGGCACACCGCCGCTGGCCGTGGAATGCTTACACGGGCCGGCCGCACCCTGAGCGCCCCGGCCGCGGGGCGCTCAGGTTTGCTTCGCACCGCGCACGAGGGCTACGCTGCCCGTGCGCACCATCTCCTGTATGGTGAATTTCGCGAGGGTTTCCAGGAAGGCGTCCACCTTGTTCGCATCCCCGGTCAGTTCGAGGATCATGGTCTCTTCCCGGGGGGAAATGCTGGCCACTTCCGCATGGAACACGGTGGCCAGCTGCATGATTTCGCCGCGGTTCTTGAGGGTCGCCTTGATCTTGACGAGGGTGATCTCCCGCTCGATCAGGTCGTCGCCGGTATGGTCGAGCACGGTAATCACATCGATCAGCTTGTTGAGCTGCTTGATGATCTGCTCGAGATGACGGTCGTCCCCCATTGTGACCACGGTCATGCGCGATATGGCTGGCAGTTCGGTGGCGCTCACGGCCAGGCTGTCGATGTTGAATCCCCGCCTGGCGAACAGGCCGGCCACCCTGGCCAGCACGCCGGGCCTGTTTTCCACCAGCACGGAGATGGTGTGTTTTCGGATGTCGTTGTTCACGGAAGGGCCGTTGCTTTGAGCGGCGGGGCGGCCTCCCGCATCTTTAGGGAGCGCCGCCCGCCACACCGGTTAGGGTTGCAATTTCATGTCGTGCACCGATGTACCCGGGGAAATCATCGGGTACACATGCTCGCTCGGATCGTGATGGAAGTCGATCAGCACCGTGCGGTCGTCGATCTCCTGAGCCCTTTCCAGCGCCGGGCGCACATCCTTCTCCTCCTTCACGGTTATGCCCACGCAGCCGTAGGCTTCCGCCAGCGCCTGATAATTGGGAACGGTGTCCGAGAGGTGGATGCCGCTGTAACGCTCGTCGTAGAACAACTCCTGCCACTGCTTGACCATGCCCAGGGAGTAGTTGTTGAAGAGCGCGATCTTCACCGGAATGTTGAAGACGATCGAGGTGGCCAGTTCCTGTAGATTCATCTGGAAGCTGCCATCCCCGGACACCAGCCACACAATCTGATCAGGACAAGCTTTCTTGGCGCCCAGGGCGGCCGGCAGGCCATAACCCATCGTTCCCAATCCGCCGGAGGTCAGCCACTGCCGCGGCCGCTTGAAAGGATAGAACTGGGCGGCCCACATCTGGTGCTGCCCCACGTCCGTGGCAAGGATGGCGTCTCCGTCGGTCAGCTCGGAAAGCTGCTCCATAATGTACTGGGGTTTGAGGCGGCCGTTCTGCGCGTAGCGCAAGGGCTGCTCTTCCTTCCAGCGGGCGATCTGCCGCCGCCAGTCCGTATGTTTTTTCTTGGAGACGCGCTTGATCAGGGATGTCAGGGCTTCCTTGGCGTCGGCCAGAATGGCCACTTCCGCATAGCGGTTCTTGTGCACTTCGGCGGGATCCACCTCTATATGGATCACCTTGGCGTTGGTGGCGAATTTTTGCAGGTTGGCGGTCACCCGGTCATCGAATCGCACACCCACGGCGATCAGCAGGTCGCAGTCCCGCACGGCCCAGTTCGCATAGGCCGTGCCGTGCATGCCCAGCATGTTCAGGGAGAGCGCATGCCGCTCGGGAATGGCCCCGCGGCCCATCAGCGTCGTGGTGACTGGAATATCGGCCTTCTCTGCCAGGGCGATCAGCTCTTTGTGGGCGCCGGTATTGACCACGCCCCCGCCCACGTAGAGCACCGGCTTTTTGGATTTGTCGATCAGCTCCGCCGCGGCGTCGCAATCCGCCGGGTCGCACTTCTTGACCGGGTCGTAGCCTCTGATATTGACGGACTTGGGATACTCGAACTTCTTCACCGGGGCCTGGGAAATATCCCGCGGCATGTCGATCAGCACCGGGCCGGGCCTGCCCGTGGCGGCGATGTAGAAGGCTTCCTTCACCACGCGCGTAATGTCGTTGGGGTCGCGCACCTGGTAGCTGTGCTT
>JAPUIH010000228.1 GCA_027297205.1 SAR324 cluster bacterium
CGCCTCCTCATCCACCACCAACACCCGTGGTTTGCCGTCCCGGTTGGCGGGAGTTCTGCGGGCCGTGGGCTTGGGGCGGGCTGCTTGCGGCTTGGCCATGGGCGCTCCTTGGCGAGGCATGCCCGGTGGGGCCCGGGTCCGGCCCCGCGGCGGCGGTTGCGGCTTATCCGAATCGAGGGCAGGTGGCAATATTGGCGCACTTAACCGAATAGAGACCTCCCTTGCCATTCCCTGTGGAATAGCAAGGGAGGGATACAAATATCGGGATCGCACAGCCCAACCTAGCATGGGACCGGTCGGCGGCCGGTTGTCCAAGGGGAATTGTGATCTATCGAACCTTCCGGCCGCGGCAACGGGTGGAACCTACTTTACGGTTGCCTTGAGGTGCTTGCCAGGCCGAAAGCGTGGCACCCTGCTGGCTGGAATTTCCATTGTGGCGCCGGTGCGCGGGTTTCTGCCCCGGCGTGGTTTGCGCTTGGTAACGAGAAAAGTGCCGAAACCCGTCAGTGCAATGGAATCTCCTTTTTTAAGCAGTCCCGTCAATTCTTCCAAGGTGGCGTCGAGAATTCTCCCGGTTTGCGCCTTGCTCAGTTTGACCTTCCTGCTCACATTGCTGATGAAGTCCGCTTTTGTCATTTCCCCCTCCTTATATTTTCCCCCTTGCGCCCTCCGCGTCAAAATGAGCCTGGGTCTCGGCGTCAAGCGGAATCTTGAGATGAGACCTACCCTTCCCTAGGGCATTTCAAATTCAAGATCAAGCTATTAAGTAGCGCAATTGCGCGCGCAAAAATGAATGAAAGAGATGCGCTGTGGCAATTGACTTTCCGGTGGGATTGCCCGAGGGATAATAGGGAAAGCGTGGACTGTCCGGCGCCGGGCAGACTCCGGGTAACCACTTGGGAGAAGCATCCATGATCGATGAACAACTGCTGGAAATCCTGGCCTGCCCGGAAACCAAGACCCCGGTGCGCTTGGCCGAGGCGGAACTGATCGAACGCATTAACGCTGCCATTGCCAAGGGATCCCTCAAAAACCGGGGGGGCGAGGCGGTGACGGAGGCTGTTGACGGGGGGCTCCTGCGCGAGGACGGCAAAATGCTTTATCCCATTCGGGATGAGATTCCCATTATGCTGATCGAAGAAGCCATACCCCTGCCCCTCGAGGACAAGCCCTGAGGCGGCCCGAGGGGCCGGCTGCGCGATGAAGGCGGTATCCTTTCTCCACCAAAAAGGAGGCACAGGCAAGAGCACCCTGGCCATCGGCGCTGCTACGGCCCTGGCGGCGCGGGGAGAACGGGTGCTGCTGCTGGATGCGGACCATCAGGGCACCAGCGCCGAATGGGGAAATCGCTTCGGCCACGGCTTCAAAGTCAGCACCGGCGCGCATGTGCAACCCGGACTGGAGGATGCCCTTGAGGGCCTGGCGCGGGATCAGGACTGGGTGATCATCGACGGCCCTCCCTCTCTTTCATCCATTACGGAAGGCATACTGCGGGCCAGCAATAAGGTGATCATTCCCGTGCGCCCCGCGCCGCCTGACCTGTGGGCATTGCCCTGGCTGGCCGCGATTGCAGAAAAGCTGCGGCGGGAGGGCCGGGGTCCACGGCCCCTGGTGGTGGTGAATATGCATCAGGGGGAACCCTTGGAGCCGGTGCTGGCCGAAATCGCGGAACTGCAACTGCCCACCCATCCCCAGCCCCTGCCGGCGCACCCCGCTTTTCCCGCGCTCTTCGAGGGCCATGCCCTGCCGGAACATCTGGCGAAATTGCTGCTGGATTTATTGCTGGACTAAAGAAGCCGCCGCCGCCTGGGGCGGGCAGCCTAGGAAGAGGCCGGCGCCCGGGAAGCTGCATTGCCCGCCGCGGCCATATCCTCACCCGCCGTGCGTGCGGCGGGAGGCAGGGACTCGGAGAGCAGGTCCGTGAGGCGTTCTATTTCCAGGACGATCCCGTCGATTTTGTCATGCACCGCTTCAAGCTCGGACTCCCGGTCCGGACTTCCCTGCATCTGCAGAATCCAACTCTTGGAGCGGGTTTTGAAAAGCTCCATCTCCTGCTCCTGCAGCCGGGTATAGTTCTGCCGCAGTTCTCCGGTACGCTTGCGGTAGGCTTGGATGACTTGCATGGCAGCACCCGCGGGCGGTCCGCCTCGGCTCCTTGGTTGCGGGTGGGGCCTAGAACGCCCAACCCAGGGTAAGTACCAGGATACCGGGAAACGCGGAGATGTCATTAATTATGTCGCCCGCCTTCTGCGCCTCCTTATTGGCCCGGTCCACATCCGCCTGGCTGATCAGTCCCAAGGCCACCGCGGCGTCCGGGTCAAGCTCCACCCCAAGGATACTAATCGCATCCACCTGCAGGGCGGCGTCGTCCATGAGCAGTCCCGACACCACCAGCCAGTCCACGCCCACGATCATGCCGAAATCCATCATCCACTGGTTGCCGATACCCAGGGTGGCCACCGTGGCCTCGGTGGTCAACGTGGCGGAGATGGGCGCCGAGCCCCCGGCATCCAGGGAAATGGTGGTGCCGAAACGTATTTCCCAGTTGCGCTGATGCAAAGCGAGCAGGAAGTTGAAGGAATTTGTGCCGGGAAACCAGCGGCCAAACACACCGCGATTGCTGAACTCCCCTTCGAAAGTATCGCCTGAATCCGCCCCCACATCGCCGCTGTCGATGCTGAACGAGCCCGACTCCGCCCCCACCAGCCAGTTGGTGCCCAAGTAAAGCCCGACGGACGCGGGCATTGTCAACAGGGTCGGGATGTGCAGGCCGATCGGCGAGTAGCCCACCATCAGCAGGCTGTCGTCGCGGTTTTGCCGCGTCGGGAGGGCCATGGCGGAAGCGGCGCCAAGGGCAAGCAATGCCAGAAAAAGGATTGTCTTTTTCAATCGGGGCTCCTGTTTCCTGACGTTTGTTAGTGATCTGAACTATCTTCAATCATGAAACGCGGCATCGTGCCGGGAGTTTAACACGAGCCTCGCGCGCTCCGACAGCGCACGCCAAGTCCCCTGACTTGCTTCCCCGCACCGAGGGCTGCTAAAAGCAACAGGATATCCAATTTGCGATTTTTCTGATCTGTTCAGATTTCAACACCAAATTTCGTTTCCCCCAGAGGCGTTCATGGCGAAAAAGTATAAGGGCAGGCAAATATTCATGGAAAGTCTGATGGCCGAGGGCGTGCCGTACATTTTCGGCAATCCCGGCACAACCGAGAATCCGCTGCTGGACAGCTTGCTGGACTATCCCAAGATCGAATACATCATGGCGCTGCATGAAGGCGTCGCGGTGGGCATGGCCAACTACTATGCCCAGGCTTCCGGCATTACGGGCGTGGCCAACCTGCACGTGGGGCCGGGGCTGGGCAATGGACTGGGCATGCTCTACAACGCCTATGAGGGCCACACCCCCCTGGTGCTCACCGCCGGAGGGCAGGACACCCGCATGCGCCTGCGCGATCCTCTGCTGGGCCACGACCTGGTGGCCATGGCCGAGCCCCTTACAAAATGGAGCGTGCAGCCCAACTCCGCCGACGAACTGCCCCTGATCATGCATCGCGCCTTCAAGATCGCCAAGGAGCCGCCCAGCGGGCCGGTATTCGTCTCCCTGCCCATCAACGTGATGGAGCAGGAGACCGACAACGAACCCATGCCGCCCACCCGCATGTTCACCAGCCCCCCGCCCGATCCGGAAGGGGTGAAGGCCGCCGCGGAACTGCTGGCGCATAGCAAGAATCCGGTGATTTTCTGCGGCGACGGCGTGGCCCACGCCAACGCGGTGGACGAGCTGGTGGCCCTGGCCGAGGCGGTGGGCGCGCCATGCTATTACGAGGGCCTGCACCACCACGTGTGTTTTCCCACCCATCATCCCAGTTGCCGGGACCGCCTGCCCGCGGATTATTCCAGCATCCGCAAGGGCATGGAAGGGGCCGATACCGTCCTGCTGGTGGGGGGCAACTTCTTCGAGGAACTCTGGTTTGACGAGGGCCTGCCCTTTTCCGAATCAACCGCGGTGATTCATATCGAAGTCGCCCCGCAGATGCTTTCCCGCAACTTCTCCGCAAACCTGGGCCTGCTGGGAGATCCCAAGGCCACCCTGGCCGCGTTGCGGGACGCGGTGGACGCCACCGCGGACGACAACTTCCGCGCGGCGGTGCAGCAGCGCAACGGCGGGCTGGCCGAGTGGAAGACCAACGATTTGGCAAGCCAGGAAAAGCGCAGCAAGGAATTGTGGGACAACGAGCCCATCGCCCCGTCCCGGCTGATGGCGGAAATCAAGGCGGCGATGCCCAAGAACGCCATAATAGTCAACGAGTCCATCACCGCCACCACGGACCTCAAGCGCACCATCCCCTTCGCGGAGCGGGGGTCCTATTACGGCACGCGCGGGGGCGGCATCGGCCAGGCCCTGCCCGGCGGCATCGGCGCCAAGCTGGCCCATCCGGACCGCCCGGTGATCGCCCTTTCCGGCGACGGGTCTTCCATGTATTCCATCCAGTCCCTGTGGACGGCGGTCCACCACCAGGTGCCCTTGGTCTACATTATCCTCCATAACCGCACCTACCGCGTGCTCAAGCTGAACATGAACATCTACCGCAAGCGCTGGGGGTTGGCCGGCGAGCGGCCCTATCCGCACATGGACCTCACCAAGCCGGAGTTCGGCTTCGTGGACATCGCCCGCGGCTACGGTATGGAGGCCAAGCAGATCGCCCATCCGGGCGAGCTTGGCGACGCCCTCAAGACCGCCCTGGACAGCGGCAAGCCCTACCTGCTCGACGTACTCACCGATGGCGCCGTGTAGGAGCGGGCCAAGCCGAAAAAAGGATCGGGGATAACCAAGCCGGGACGTGTTACCGCGTTTCGGCTTTTCTCATGCTCTGCCACCCCCTTTCTTTCGCCTCCCACCTCTCCCTCCCCGCCCCCGCACTGTCACAGCATACGGTTATACTGGACTCCTGTATGCGTAACATATTGAAATAATACGTTTTTTCTGGACATCGTGAATTCCCTGCCGTAGCCTGGGCCGTATCAGTCACCTAATCGGAAGTACCGGCCAGGAATTTTACTGGGATAATTACAGAGATTCAGGATGACCCATTCGTTTGAATTTGCCCCTTGCGCCACGTGCGCGCCGGGCAGGGTGACCATCGCCGGGGCTGGGCCAGGAGATGCGGAGTTGCTCACGGTGAAGGTACTGCGCCTGATCCGTTCCGCCCAGGCCATCGTGCATGACGCGCTAATATCCGATGAGATCAGGGCGCTCTTTCCGCCGGAGGCGCGGCTTTACGACGTGGGCAAGCGCGGCGGCCGGGCCGCCTCCGCGCGGCAGGAGGACATCAACCAGCTGCTGGTGGAACTGGCCCGCGAGGGCCTGGAGGTATTGCGCCTGAAAGGGGGTGACCCTTTCGTCTTCGGGAGGGGGGCCGAAGAGGCGCTCTACCTCCAGGCCCATGGCATTCCCTGGGAGGCCGTGCCTGGGGTGAGTGCGGCCAACGGCGTTGGCGCGGCGGGAATTCCCCTCACCCACCGTGGCCTGAGCGCATCGGTCACTTTCCTCAACGGTTTCGCGCCCTATCTGGACGATGTGGACTGGCGGGCGCTGGTGGCCCTGGGGGGCACCTGGGTGTTTTACATGGGGCGGCGCTCGGTGGCGGAGATCGCCCGCCGTCTGCTCGCTCACGGCGCCGCGCCCGCATTGCAACTGGCCCTGATCGAGTCGGCCACCCTGCCCGAGCAGGCGGTCACGCTGCTGCCCCTGCCGGAAGTGGCGCGGGGCGCCATGTCCGGTGATGCGGCACGGCCGGGACTGGTGGTGGTGGGGCCGGTGGTGGAGCTGGCCCATACCCTATCTTCTTCATTCACGGAGTTTGCAGTCGATGTCTCAACTTTACCCAGTCTTTCTGAAATTACAGGGAAAAGCCGTCCTGATCGTGGGTGGCGGTAATCTGGCCCTACAAAAATGGCGGACTCTGCTCGAAAGCGGTGCGCGGGTGACGGTGGTCGCGCCGGAGATGCATCCTCAGCTCGCAGCGGGTGCCGGGCCGGAGGGGCCACGGCTGCTGCGGCGGGAATACGCCGATGCCGATTTGCAGGGGGTGCACTTGCTCTTTGCCGCCACGGACGACCAGGAATTGAACCGCCGCATCGTGCGGACCGCGCAGCAGGCGGGCATAATCGCCAATGCGGTGGATGATCCGGCCCATTGCGGCTTTTACACTCCCGCGGTATTGCGGCGGGGCGCGGTGACCCTGGCCATTTCCACCTCGGGCCAGTTCCCGGGGCTGAGCAAGGCCCTGCGGGAATGCCTGGAGGACTGGCTGCCCGCCGGGGACGATGAATTGCTGGAAGAACTGTTTTTTATTCGGCAAGCCGTTAAAAAGCGCATTCCTTCCGGCGCGGAACGCAGCGACACCCTGCGCCGCATGCTGGAGCAGTTCAAGCGGGAATATCTGGCCGCACCCGCAGCGCAGGTTGAGCCGCGCCACGCCGCACCATCACAAACACCGCAATCGGGAGATTCGCAAGCAATATGAAAATTTCCAATACACGTTGGAAGGAGCAACTGGCGGGCAGACTGCCCGCGGATTGGGCCGAAGAGATCGACATCTTCGAAACCGAGCTGGAACTGCGGCGCCAGGACAAGCTGGAGGAGCGGGTATTCGCCGAGACCCGGCTGCGGCGCGGCGTGTACGGCCAGCGCTACGACAATGGCAGGCGCCACGACGGCGCGCAGGTGCAGACCCTGGCCTTTCCCTCCGGCGCGGCCAGCAAGGGCCCCAACACCCTCTGGGACGCCCCCGGCATGCATCGCATCAAAGTGCCCTACGGCGGGCTTAACGCGGCGCAGCTGGAAACCATGGCCGACCTGGCGGAGGAATACTCCGGCGGCATCGCCCACATCACCACTCGCCAGGACTTCCAGCTGCATTACGTGCACCTGGACAACACCCCCGCCTTGATGCGCCGCCTGGCCGCGGTGGGCATCACCACCCGCGAAGCCTGCGGCAACGTGGTGCGCAACGTCACCGCCTGTCCCTACGCCGGGGTGTGCCGGGGCGAGGCCTTCGACGTCACGCCTTATGCGGATGCCCTGTCCCGCTTTCTGCTGGGCCATCCCGATTGCCAGGAGTTTGGGCGCAAGTTCAAGCCCGCCTTCAGCGGCTGCCGGGAAGAAGCCTGCGGCCTGACCAATATGCACGACCTGGGGGCGATCGCCGTGACGCGGGAGGTGCAAGGCCGGCGGGAGCGGGGCTTTGAGCTTTACGTGGGTGGGGGCCTGGGGGCCGTGCCCCATCAGGCCAAGCTGCTGGAGCCCTTCCTGGCCCCGGAGGAGCTGTTGCCCATCACCCAGGCCATGGCCCGGGTGTTCGCCAGGCTGGGAGAGAAAAAGAACCGCAACCGGGCGCGCATCAAGTTCCTGATCAAGGATTTGGGCATCGAGGAATTCCGCCGGCTGGTGCGTGAGGAGCGGAAGCTGCTGCCCCACGATCCCCGCTGGAGCGAATACGTGCGGGATGCGGAGCGCTTTGCCGAGACCCCGCGCAACGCGCCGGGAGCCTTGCCCGCCGGGGCGGAGCAGCAGCCGGGCTTTGCCCAATGGAAAAAATCCAATGTGCGTCCCCAGCGCCAGGAGGGTTACGTGGTGGCCACGGTGACTCTGCCCCTGGGAGACATTACGGCGGCCCAACTGCGGGCACTGGCGGATATCGTTCGCAAATATAACAAAGAAACGGTGCGCACCACCGTGGAGCAGAACATCGTGTTGCGCTGGGTGAGCCTGGCCGAGCTGCCCGAATTGTACGGAGAGCTCGAAGCCGCGGGGCTGGGCCAGCCGGGCGCGGGCAGTATTGTGGACATCGTCGCCTGCCCCGGCACGGACACCTGCAAGCTGGGAATTTCCTCGTCCCGGGGGCTGGCAGCGGAATTGCGCAACCGGCTGGCGGAGAACGGCTATCAGCTGGACGAATCCGTGCGCGGGCTGCGCATCAAGGTTAGTGGCTGCTTCAACAGCTGTGGGCAGCACCATATCGCCGACCTGGGATTCTACGGCGTGAGCCGCAAGATCGCAGGCTTTGCCGTGCCCCACTTTCAGGTCATTCTGGGCGGGGAGTGGCGCAACAATGGCGGCTCTTTTGGCCTGCCCATCATGGCTATCCCCAGCAAGCACATCCCCGAAGCCGTGACGCGCATCAGCGGCAAATACGTGGCCGCGCGGCTGGGGGAGGAAAGTTTTCAGGATTTCGTGAAGCGCGTCGGCAAGGCGGAAATCAAAGCCCTGCTGGAAGACCTGACCGCACCGCCGGAGACGCCGGGAGACCGCTCCTTCTTCCGGGACTGGGGCGATGCCAGGGAATACGGCATCGGCGATATCGGCATTGGGGAATGCGCCGGGGAGGTGGTCTCCGCGGTGGAATTCGGACTGGCCGCCTCCGAGCGGGCGGTGTTCGAGGCCCAGCTGGAACTGGAACAGGGCCGGCCGGCCCAGGCCGCCGACACGGCCGTGGGGGCCATGGTGCAGGCCGCCGAGGCGCTGGTAAGATCCGAGCTTGAAAATCCGCCGCAGGCGCGGGAGCAGATCGCCGAAGAATTCCGCACGCGTTTCTACGACACCAAAAAATTCTTCGACCCCTACGCCGGTGGCAAGTTCGCCCACTATTTGTTTTCCGCCCTGAAGAAAAACGGAAACGGGAGCGATAACGCCGAGGCGGCCCATCATCTGATCGAGGAGGCGCAGCTGTTCATCGAGGCTGCCCACAGTTGCTACAACCGCATGGGCGCCTGAGGCGCTCTATAACATGGGCGCCTGGAGCGCTCTTTCACATGGACGGAGCCGGGTCATGGAACTGCAACATCTTGATTTAAAGCTGCCTGTGGCGGGTGCGGAGCGGGTGCCGCCGCAGGCGTTCATTCCCGTCTTTCACGATTGGGTGCGCGCCCAGGACAGGGAAGAACTGCTGATCGACGTGGCCGACTATTCCCACGTACCCGATGGGCCGGGGATCATCCTGATCGGACATGAAGCCGACTACAGCATAGACGATTCGGGAGGCCACAGCGGGCTTCGCTATAACCGCAAAGGTGTCTTGAGCGGCTCCAACCGGCAGCGCCTTGGCCAGGCCCTGCGCGCCCTGGTGGGGGCCGCCCAGCAGCTGGAAGACACGCCCGCCCTATCC
>JAPUIH010000229.1 GCA_027297205.1 SAR324 cluster bacterium
AGAGCGGGCGCTCTTTCACACTGGGCGTTGATGTTGCCGTTGATCCGGCGCGCCGCGATGCGGGCATTCGGGACTTGCTGTCAGTTGCACCAGCTCGGCCGCCAGCGACTTTTCGCAAATAGTTTCAACTACATACGCCTCGGATTGTGCGGGGCATCCTAGCACTAATTCAGGAGGGGTTCAACAGCGTAGTAGAAGAGGTAGAATGGAGTGCCACGCTGCTAATTCCATGCACCAGGGTTAATCCTGCAGTAATGACGATTTTCCAATCGGGTACAAGTGAAAGCCTTTCTCGTGCAGGGTATGGGGGTCGATCCAGTTGCGGCAATCATTCAGCCCGCACCCGTTTCAGGTCCGCCTCGACCATCATTTGGATCAGTTCATCGAAGCTGGTTTCCGGACGCCACCCCAACTCCTCGTTGGCCTTGCGCGGATCGCCCAACAGCACGTCCACCTCGGCGGGCCGGAACTGCCCCGGATCGCTCACAACGTGATCCTCGTAATTGAGTCCGACAGCTCTGAACGCGGCGCTGCACAAATCCCGGACACTGCGGGTTTCACCGGTGGCCAGCACGAAATCGGTGGCTTGCGGATGTTGCAGGATTTTCCAAAAACCGCGTACGTAGTCGCCCGCGTAGCCCCAGTCGCGGCAGGCTTCCAGGTTGCCCAGGTTGATTTTCTGCTGCTTGCCCAGTTTGATGCGTGCCACGCCATCGGTTACCTTGCGGCTGACGAATTCCAGCCCGCGCAGGGGCGATTCATGATTGAAGGCGATGCCGCAGCTGGCGAACATGGCGAAGCTTTCCCGGTAGTTCACCGTACTCCAGTGGGCGAACAGCTTCGCTACTCCGTAGGGACTGCGGGGATGAAACGGTGTGGACTCGTCCTGCACCGGCTGCTTGATCATTCCATACATTTCCGAGGTGGAGGCCTGGTAGAATTTGGCCTCCGGCTGCGCCAGCCGGAGCGCCTCCAGCAGATTGAGACAGCCCAGACCCGTGACCTGAGCGGTCAGCACGGGCTGCGTCCAGGAGGTGCCCACGAAGCTCTGCGCGGCCATATTGTACACTTCTTCGGGCTGGGCCTGATTCACCGCGCGGATCAGGGAAGAGAGATCGTTCAGGTCGCCTTCGAGCAACTGTATTTCGCCGCGAATACCCAGATAATCCAGCCGTTCGTAAGAGTTTCCAGTCCGGCGCGGCAAGAGTCCGAACACCTGGTACTGTTTGCCCAACAGAAACTGAGCCAGATAGGCCCCGTCCTGTCCCGTAATTCCGGTGATTAACGCATGTTTCATTTCAACCTTGTTTCCCAGTCCTCCAGCATGTCGGTAAGAGTTTGCCGTTGAGGAATTTCCGGGCGCCAGCCCGTGTCCGCGCGCAGTTTCTGATAATCTCCGGCCATGCGCCGTTGTTCGGTAGGGCGCAGCCGCGCGCCGTCGGTGACGATTTCCACTTCCAATCCCACGATAGCGAGCAACTCCTGCAACAGCGAACGGATAGCATGTTCCTGGCCCGAGCAGATATTGTATACTTCCCCGTTTTTGCCTTTGTTCAACAAAAGCACATAGGCCCGCACAACATCGCGCACGTCCGTGAAATCGCGGGTCACGTCAATGTCTCCCACCTCGATCACCGGCTTGCGCCGGCCCAGCCGGATTTCGGCGATCTGCCTTGCGAAATTGGACAGCACGAATTGGTCGCTTTGGCCGGGCCCGGTATGGTTGAAGGGACGTGCCAGGACTACCTCGAATCCCCCCGTCTGGCTCCACTGGTAGGCCAGCGCCTCCGCGGCCGCCTTTGAGGCCGCATAGGGGTTGCGGGGCCGCAGGGGCTGCTCTTCCCGCACGGGCAGTTCCTCAGGGGAAACCAGCCCGTAGACTTCCGCGGAACCCACAAAGATCATGCGCCCCTCAAATCCACAATCCTTCAGCGCGGACAGAAGATTTAGCGTGCCGGTAACGTTGACGTCAAAGGTGGCGTGGGGATCTTCGAAGGATTCGGGCACAAAGGTGCGGGCCGCGAGATGCACCACCGCTTCCGGTGCGAGACGGCATATATCCGCTGTCAATGCGCCTCTGTCCAGAATATCCGTGGGCTGTCCCGATTCGTCTTCGAGAGGGATGGAGGGAAAAATCCGCCGGAAGTGACTCCCGCTGAATCCGCTGTGGCCGGTTAAAATAATTTTCACTGTGGCCCGATATTTCACAGTTTGAACAGCCATTTCAATATGAACGAATTCTCCGACCCTCCCTACCACGAGTCCGGGAACAAACTCCACTTCATCCCGGCCGTTTGACACCATCCTTTTGACCCGCCTCCAGTTATAGTGCCTCTTCCTTTGTTGGTCCCGCCGGAATTGGCCCTGCCCCCAATTCCGTACCGGAGTCTATGTGGCTTTTCCTGTTTCCCCGTCCGGGTCCTCCGGGCCTGCTGATTTGTACTCATTGGGGGTCAGGTTGCCCAACGCACCGTGAGGCCGTGCCCCGCGCCCGCACTACGGGCTGCGCCTGGCCCTGTGGCCCAGGCGCAGGATGGCCAGGTTAAAATGCACCAGGCCCACCACACCGAACATCACCACCCCCAGCCCGCCCCACCAGGAATGACTTTCCACGGGCCGCCCCAATACCATCAGCAGTGCTCCAGCCAGGGCGATCACCAGCCCACCGGCGGTGTTCATGGCCAAGGCCCTGCCCACCCCCATCTCCCGGATGGCGCGGGCCTGGGCCTCCGATTGCCGCTTCTCGCCCATGCCCCGGGCCAGGGCCCCGCCGGCCAGGTTGCCCCCCGCGGCAAGCAGGCTGGTGACGATGAAGGTGATTGACAAACCGTGATGCAGCAGGGGCAGACCCAGCAGGGGCAGGTTGAGCAGGGCCATCCGGACATAGCCCGTGCGCCGCATGAGCGGGTTGGCCTCCAGTTCCAGCCTGGGCGTGACCAGCCAAGTGCTCAGAAAATCCAACCCCCGCGCCAGGGCCATGGCGGCTATCAGCCCCGCCGTTAAGCCGCTCCAGGGCTCCAGCACGATCAACTCACGCAGAAATTCCATGGCCCGAGTCTAGCCGGGAGGGGAGAGTTGTGTCCAGGGTGCGGGGAGCCGGTGGGCTGCAACGGTTTAGGGGCAGGGCCAAGAGGGGGAGAATTCCGGTTTAGATAGTTCGAGATTCGGGGAGCGCCCCAAACTTCCGTCAGTCATTCGTTTCAGGGTATTCGTTTAGGCTCTATTTAAAAAATCCGATTATGGTGCCTGCGAATCCGCTGCTTTGTAATTCTGGGCGAAGCGAAGAATCCTGCTGACTGATAACAATTCTTTGGCCGGCTGCACGGGCCTGAGAAAGACAATGTGCTGCGACAAGGGATTTCAATTTGAACCTAATCCATCTTCCCTTGGCTTTCCTGATCGTCCAAATATTTCTCGAAAGCCTCGATCCCGGCTTCGCAGGCACTGATGTCCTGCTCGCCGTTGCCTCCGGAGACCCCGATTCCTCCGACCACCTTTCCATCCACTTCGATCGGATACCCTCCCACAAAGACCGTAATCCGTCCGTAGTGTTGAGTGAAGAGGCCCCAGGCTTCTTCACCCGGATAGGTGTTGGTGAAGGTGTGTGTCTTGCGGCGGTGTCCAGCCGCTGTGAAGGCCTTGTTCTCGGCAATTTGCACCGTGGTGACTTTGCCCCCGTCCAATCGCCGCAGGCCGATTGGATAGCCCGCATTGTCCGCCACGCAAATGCTGTGAGGGACTCCCATTTCCTCCGATTTGGCCTGGGCAGCGTCAATTATCAGTTCGGCTTCCGCAAGGCTGAGCGTTTTATGGGTCAGCATACGGTTTTTCCATTATTGGTTCAGTCCATTGAAGCAACCGTTTCCGGTAGCCTATCCCCACGGTAAATCAGGGTTTCGGCAAGATTATCCCGGCGGGACTAATTCCCGCCACGCCCGCAAACATCAGTCTCAAATTCATACTCTCCATCTGAACTGGCGGGAAAAACCGTTAATAACCGCTGCAATCAGCTACGGCCCATTCCTCAGCAATTTCAGCCTGAAATACGTTGCCGGCCCGGCCTCATGCCGCGGCGGTTTTATCCGCTACGAGAAATTTGTTGTACAAGCCATCCAGATAGAGGCGGCGCATCATGGTGGCCTCACGCACGCTGCGCAGGCACGCCTCCTTCTCCGCATCGCTCTCGATGTATTTTTCCAGCAGTTGATAGCCCCGCCCACTGTGTTCCTGGTCCGCCTCGATGTGAAGCGTGAAAAACACCACCTGCTCCTCCGTAAATCCGTATTTCTCCAGCAAGGCTGGAGTGGTCTTCATGTAAATTTCGGGCACTTGGCTCTCCAGGCCCACCAACAGACCGGCAATGGCTTCCAGGTAGGGTTTGTGGGACTGGCGGTATCCCCAGCTTTGCAGCCCTAAGGTCTCGGGCAGCAACTCCCCATTGATTTGTGTGTCAAGGATTTCATTTCGGCGGACCCCGCAATGCCCCCCAAAGCCAAGCAGCAGTTCGGTATGACTGACCGGCTTGTACGAGCCGCTACCGAGCAAACCATCTTCCTCGGCGATATTTTCCAGAAGATGAAGACGAACATCCTCCGGCTGCGCATTCGAATACATGGTGGCCATCCAGGTCGGAAAATGACTGACGTAGTGATAGTGCTGCTTCACCCATTCGCCGAGCAGGCGCTTGTTCAGTTTTCCAGAAACCCAGGCCTCGCTCCACGGATGAACTTTGGAGTGCCGTTGCTGGACGGTGTCCTCGATTTTTATCCGAAATTCAGATTTTCCCATGACGGCCTCCCCTTGCTGGCAAATGGAATTCCGTAATGACACGGATACATGGAACAATGACGGTTGCCCGAGCCTAATCACTCCCACAAAATTTGTAAACCGGGATTTCCCATTCAGACCCGAACCACAGCCCTGGCGGCCACCCGCCCGGCGGTGAGGCCACCCCGTGGCGGCCATACGAGCAACTCACGCGCGAATTCCATGGCCCGAGGCGACCGTGAGCAGGCCGAGCGGCAACAGAGGGGAATAAACTGATCAGCGTGGTAATTTTGAGGCGGGATAAAATATCGTTCCAGATGGATCAGTTCACTGCTCCGATTCAAGAGGGTCGGAGAAGATCAATAGTAATGGTTCGGATTGCTGATTTAGGACTGACCTTAATTAAAACTTATACCTAATTTCTGGGAAATTAATTTCAAATCAGACGGATTTTGAATGAATCTATCGCAACCCTTCTTTATAATCTTGCTAGACTGTCTCTCTACGCTATTACTACCCAATAGTATCATC
>JAPUIH010000023.1 GCA_027297205.1 SAR324 cluster bacterium
GCGCGAAATAACCCGCCGCCGTCCATAATCCGCTCCCACCCCAACCTCCTGTTCCTCGGTTGCCCGCCCTGGTGCGCTCCTGCAATAGGGATTTTCAATCCAGGCTCTGACGCCGGGACGGAATTACCGGTGGGAGCAATAGGGTGTAACCGGATCGCGAAAGATAGGCTACAATTGACCTGTGTCCTTGCCCGGCGGGCAGGGGAAGAAGACAGGCAGCACCCGGCCCGCCAGTCCACGCCGCCGGAGCCATGCATTGCGCCCTGGCCGCAGAATCCTGTGGAAGGGCAGGAGCGAGGGCATCACAAGCCGTGAACAATTATGGATCGAGAGCGAAATGCTGAAAGAAGAGGCACTGGAATATCATCGCAGGGATCGCAAGGGCAAAATTGAAATACGGCCCACCAAGCCCACCAATACCCAATACGACCTGACCCTGGCCTACAGTCCGGGCGTGGCGTCTCCCTGCCTGGAAATCGCCAGGGAATCGGATCTGGTCTATGAGTACACAGCCAAGAGCAATCTTGTGGCGGTCATCAGCAACGGCACGGCGGTGCTGGGGCTGGGCGCCATCGGGCCCTCCGCCGCCAAGCCGGTCATGGAAGGCAAGGGAGTGCTGTTCAAGAAATTCGCGGATATCGACGTATTCGATTTGGAGGTGGATGCCCTTGATCCCGATACCTTCATCGGCATCGTAAAAAGCCTCGAGCCGACCTTCGGAGGCATCAACCTGGAGGATATCAAGGCCCCGGAATGCTTTTATATCGAGCGCGAGTTGCGCCAGCAGATGGATATTCCCGTGTTCCACGACGATCAGCACGGTACCGCCATCATCACCGGCGCGGCCTTGTTGAACGCCCTGGAGCTTGTGGACAAGGACATTGCCTCGGTGAAAATCGTGTTCAGCGGCGCGGGCGCGGCGGCCATCGGTTGCGCCGAACTATACGTGCAGTTGGGCATGCGGCGTGAGCATATCACCATGGTGGACATCAACGGCGTGGTCTATCGGGACCGCGAGCCGGATATGGAGCCGCACATGGCCGCCTTCGCCCAGGATACAGCGCAGCGCACCCTGGCCGAAGCCCTGCGCGGCGCGGACGTGTTCGTCGGCCTTTCCGCGCCCAACGTGCTGACACCCGGCATGCTGAAGGAAATGGCGGACGACCCCATCATCTTCGCCCTGGCGAATCCCGATCCGGAAATACGCTATGAGACGGCCCGGGAAGCCAGACCCGACGCCATCCTGGCCACGGGCCGCTCGGACTATCCGAATCAGGTCAACAACGTACTCTGTTTTCCCTATATATTCCGGGGAGCCCTGGACGTGCGGGCGCGGGAGATTAACGATCCCATGAAGCTGGCCGCGGTGCGGGCCCTGGCTCAATTGGCCAAGGAAGACACCCCCGATGACGTGCTGAGGGCCTACGGCCTGCGCGCGCTGACCTATGGGAAGGAATATCTGATCCCCACGCCTTTCGATCCGCGGGTGCTGCTGTATGTCGCGCCGGCGGTGGCTCAGGCCGCCATCGACTCCGGCGTGGCGCGGGAGACGGAGCTGGACCGGGAGGCGTATCACGACCGGCTGGCGTCCAGCCAGAGTATCATTCAGGAGACCTCGCGCCGCATCATCCGCCGTGCCCAGCACGCCACGCCCATGCGGCGGGTGGTTTTCCCCGAAGCCCAAAACGAAACCATTTTGCGGGCCTGCCACCAGATCGTGCAAGAAAAGATCGCCCGGCCCATTTTGGTGGGAGATGAAGAGCAGATACGCCAAGCGGCCGACGGGTGCCTGGTAAGCTTGGAAGGGGTGGAGATCTTGGACAATCGCCGCTCGCCGCTGCGTGAAGCCTTCGCCGAGGAATTGTTCCGGCTGCGCCAGCGCAAGGGGATGGAGCATCACGTGGCGGCATTGATGATGGACCGCCCGGTCGAGTTTGGACTGATGATGGTCAAAACGAATCATGCCGACTGCTTTGTGGGAGGGATCACGCGCAATTACCCACGCATCATCCGGCCCGCCCTGCAGATTATCGGTATCCGTGAAGACATCAAGGTGGTGTCCGGGTTTTATCTGCTTCTCTTTCGGGGCCGCACCCTGCTTCTCGCGGATACGACGGTGAACCTGCAACCGAACGCGGAAGTGCTGGCGGACATTACCCTCAATACCTGCAAGGCCGCGCGCTTTTTCGGGCTCACCCCCAAGGCCGCGCTGCTTTCGTACTCAAATTTCGGCAGTGTGCGCGAGCCGGGTCTGGAGGAGATCACCAAGGCCCTGGCGCTGGTGAAACAGGAAGAACCGGAGCTGATCGCCGATGGGGAAATGCAGGCGCATTTCGCGCTCAATGCCCCGCTGCGCCAGCGCGAATTCCCGTTCTGCGAATTGGAAGGCTCGGCGAACGTGCTGATATTTCCCAACCTGCACGCCTCCAACAGCGCGTACCGGCTGCTTGCCGAACTGAGCGACTGCGAGATTCTCGGCCCCGTGCTGATGGGCATGGCCAAGCCCGTTAATGTGCTTTCTCAGGAAGCGCGAGTGCAGGACGTGGTGAACATGACCGCCATTTCCGTGGCGGAATCCCAGGAAGGCGTAATTTGATTCCACCCCCAGCCCGCGGTTATTGCCGCGGTGTCCGGCCGGTCGTTCAGACCCGGCTAATTTGGAAGGTTGGGATATCGCAATAAGAAACGGCGCCTTCGCCCGGTTCGCTTTGGAAACCGATACCATGAGTTGCGCCAAGCTTTTCCACGATCGCTTTGGCGATGCTCAGCACAAGGCCGGAGCCCTGCTTGATGCGCGTGTACGAAGCATCCGCCTGAAGGTTGCGGCAAAAGGTGTGTAAACGATTCGGGCGGTTAGCCTCCCAGGGCCATATTTCCTGACCATTTCTGCCAGGAGTCAGGCGTTTTTATCTACCCTCCCCTGTCTCCCGCTTTTCGACCGGTCTGCCTGCTGGCCCTCGTCCAGCACCTTGCGAACCACACGGCCCATTTCCCGTGGTTCGATGGGCTTGTACAGGAAGGCGTTGATGCCCAGGGCTTTGCTGCTTTCGGGGTTCATGGTTTCACTGTATCCCGTGCACAGAATGATCGGAATATCGGCCCTCGTCTTTCGCATTTCAGCCGCAAGCTGATCCCCCCTCAAATGGGGCATGCCTTGATCCGTCACCACCAGATCGAAGCGATTGGGGTTTGCCTTGAATATTTTCAAAGCCTGGCGAGGGTCTGTGCTGGTTGTGACGTTGTATCCGTGCCCCCCCAAGGCAATTTTGCCCAGGGCTACAATCACCTCCTCGTCATCCACGAAAAGTATGGTCTCGCTACCTTTGGAAATTTTGGTTTCAGAGGCTCGGGGCTCTCGTGACTTTCTTTTTCTAATTGCCGCCGGAAGAAAAACCGAAAAAGTCGATCCTTCGCCCGGTTCACTGGAAACGGTGATTCCCCCATTATGGTCCCGGAC
>JAPUIH010000230.1 GCA_027297205.1 SAR324 cluster bacterium
CATTGGTGCTCAGGTCCACGTAGATGGTCTCCTTGTGGGCGCCATCCACGATACCGTCCTTGCCCAGCACCGCTTCCCTGATCTCCACAGGACCCGGCAGGGAGGTGAACACCACCTCGGACTCCGCGGTCACTTCCCTAATGGATGCGGCGCCCGTGCCCCCATCGGCAAGGATAGCCTCCTTGGCCTTGGGGTTCAGATCATGCACGTAGACCTGGTGATCGTGCTTGATCAGGTTGCGGCACATGGGGCCGCCCATATTTCCCACTCCAATAAATCCCAGTTTCATGGCTCTCTCTTGTGATATGTTGCCATTCAGAATATGGCGCGCCCCCCGCAGCCCCCGGCCTGGATGAAAATGTCAGATGGGTAGTGCTATACCGCAGTTGCGCAGATGAGGAAATAGTCTCTGGATAGGGTTGATAACCCGCAGACCAAGCCGATAATAGGGCCGCGTGGCGGCCCCCGGCCCTCAGGTGATCTCCGCGAACTTATCAACGGCTGCCGCCAGCTCCTTCTCATAGGCAAATATGGCCGGCGTGCCTCCCGTGTGTATGAACAGCAGCGTGCTGTCAGGGCCGGAGTGCTCCGCCTGTTGGATGAATCCGGCCATGGACTTGCCCGTGTAGGTGGGATCGAGCATCAGCCCTTCGCTGCGCGCCCCGCGCAGGATGGCGGCCAGGGTGGCCTCCCCGGCGAGGCCATAGCCCGGCGGCAGAAAGGCGTCGTCGAGCAGAATATCCTCTTCGATTACGGGCGAGGCGACCTCCAGCAGTTCGGCGATCTGGCCGCATCTGGCGATCAGGCGTGGCCTCTGGCTGGCGGCGTCACGGCGTACACAGATGCCCCGCACGGTGATGCCGGAGCCAAGCGCCCGCAGACCGAACAACAGCCCGGCATGGGTGTTGCCGCTTCCGGAGGCCACAACTACATGATCCACTTTGAGAGTGCTTTGCCGAAGCTGGCACAGCAACTCGTGTGCCGCCACCACATAGCCCAGCGCCCCCAAGGGCGGGTGGTCCGGCGCCAGGGGAATAATGTAAGGACGGCGTCCTGCTTGGCGCAGGCTTTCCGCAATTTCCCCCAATTTCCGGTCCGCGCCCTGCTCGTTCTCGCCTTCGGGAAAGGAATGCAGGGTTGCGCCCAGCAGGCGTTCCAGCAGCACGTTGCCCGAATTATGGTAGCCCGGATCGGAATTGTTCACCCGCTCCTCATGCTGGATATGGCAGTCCATGCCCAGCTTGCGGGCTCCAGCCGCGGCCAGGCGCGCAAAGTTTGACTGCACCGCTCCGGTGATGAGCACGCAATCGGCCTCCTCTTCTCGCGCCACCCCCATGTAAAACTCCAGTTGCCGTACCTTGTTGCCGCCAAAGGCCATGCCCATGGCGTCGTCGCGCTTCACAAACAGTTGGCCCCCACCACAGTGACGGGTCAGGTTGGGCATGGGCTCGAGGGGTGTGGGGCCGTCGAAAAACCGGGCCCGCGCAATCGTACCGAGCCGCCCCAGTGCAGCCGGAAATTCCATCTCGCCGGTCATTGGGTCACCAGATTGGGAATGGAGTCGTAAAACAGGCCGATCGTTGTGGCGGCCAGCACCGCAATCAACACCCAGCGGAACAGGCGCTCGGAGAGCCGAGCGGCCAGTGGCCGGCCGATAACCACCCCAGCCAGGGTGGGCGGCGTGAGCAGCAGGCACTGCCAAAGCGTCTCCCTGCTGATTCCCGCCACGGAAGCCTGCAGGGCCAGGGCGGCCAGATAGGAGAACAGAAACATGGCCAGCATGGTGGCTCGGACGGTGTCCTTGCCATAGGCCCGTGCGGACATCCAGGCCGCTGGCACCGGCCCGGGCATAGCCAGGCTGCCACTCATGACGCCCGATACCGCTCCCAGGAAGAACTGCTCGATTCTGCCGCTGGAACGGCCACCACCCGCCGGGGTGGTGGCGTTGGTGCGAACGGCGAACACCAGGGTGAACAATACCGCCAAGCCAGCCAACAGCTTCAGGAGGTCGATGCCGATGTTCAGAAAGATGAACAGACCGAAGGGAATTCCGACAACGGAGCCGGCCAGCAAGCGGCCCAGCAGTTGACGGTGCAAATGCCGCCACAGGGAAGGGACAAGCACCGCCGCAATGAGCAGGCTGAGCGCGATGCTGATCTGGATGGCCGCCCCGCTGTTGAGCACGATCAGCATGACCGGCCCCGCGATCACACCGAACCCGATTCCGGTGGCCGACTGCAGGGCGGAAGCGCCCACCACGGCGATGCTCAGAATAAGATACTGTTGATCCAAACTGCCCCGGATATTGAACCCACTCCGCATCGTGATGAAAGGCGGCTCATCGGCGGAGATGACGGCGGGCCGCCCGTGGCGCCGCGGAAACCGGCACGGTCAATCGCGCACAACGAATACAGACTGCTTGGCGTGGCGCACAACCCGGGCGGCATTGGGGCCGATCAAATAATCACGCATTTCCGGCCTGTGCGAAGAAACCACGATCAGGTCACAGCCCAGCTTGTCCGCCGCGGCCATAATTTCCGAGTAGATGGTGCCGTGCCCGACGTGGGTACGGATCGTAATGTCATCGGGGACATGCTGCTTGACGAATGCCTGCAAGTCCTCGGACACCTTAGCCAAATTATCCTTCTCAAAATCCGCCGGGAAATTGACGCTGACCATGGACATGCCGAAGTCGGGAAACACCGTCAGGACATGCAATTCCGCGGAGTAACCGCGCGCCAGATCAACGGCGCTGGGCAGGGCCTTTATCCAGGAACTCTCCTGCCCCAGGTCGACTGGAAGCAGAATGGACTTGTACAATGCTGCTCCTTTCTAAGTGGTGGCTTGCGTAGCCCCGCCGCCGCGGGATCGGCGCCGGAACTGGAGGAACAGAACGATCGCCAACAGCAACGCGGACGGAAGGTAGAACACCTCTTTGGCGATCCGGTCATTGGGAATCAACACGTTCACGACCGTGACCGGCGTATCGCCGTAAAAGTCGAACTGGCGTCCCAGGTCTTCCAATTCCGTCCCCGTCGGGGGTTCTTCAAGCACCGCCTGGCCATTTTTGATGGAAACCACCATGCCACCCTTCTTAAGCCGCGCCGCCCCGTCTCCCTTCCCACCAAGCGGAATGATCAGACTGAGTCTGCTGACCTGGTCCGAGTCCTCGATATCCGGCCCGGAAACCTGGATGCGCAAATTTCCGCCCGCCTTCTCGCTGCCGGCTAACTTGGTCACCTCGGTGCCGGGATAGAAAAGAAACGGAGGGTCGATCCGGTCCAGCCAGAAGCCCGGCCGGAACAGGGTGAAGGCAATCAGCAACAGTGCCACGGTCTCCCAGATGCGGCTTCTGACGATGAAGAAATGCTGCGTGGCCGCCGCGAACAGTAACATGGCGATGACCGCCACCACGAACACTACAACCGCCTTCAGGGGCGTCACATCCATCAGCAACAGCTCTGTATTAAACAGAAACAGGAAGGGCAGCAGGGCCGTACGGATGTCGTAGGTAAAACCTTGAATGCCGGTCTTAAAAGGGTCGCCGCCCGATATGGCGGATGCCGCGAAGGCGGCCAGTCCCACCGGCGGCGTGTCGTCGGCGAGTATCCCGAAGTAAAACACGAATAGGTGCACCGCGACCAGGGGCACGATCAGCCCGCTTTTGGCGCCCAGTTCCACAACAATCGGCGCCATCAACGACGATACGATGATGTAATTCGCCGTGGTGGGCAGGCCCATGCCCAGGATCAGGCTCATGATGGCGACCAGAATGAGCATGAACAGCAGATTTCCCCCCGAAAGCAGTTCTACGAAGCTCCCGATAACCTGGTGCAAGCCTGTCAGTGAAACAGTGCCGATGATGATACCGGCCACGCCCGTGGCGATGCCGATGCTGATCATGTTGCGGGAGGCGGAGATCATGCCTTCCGCCCATTCCCTCACGCCGTGCATGAACGCCGGGCGAATGCCACCCGTTCCACGGAAATAAGCCTTGATCGGATGATGGGTCAGCGCCACGAGTGACATGGCGAGGGTCGCCAGAAACGCGGACAGGCCCGGCGACAGCCGATCCGGCGTGGGCAGGATGCACCAGATCAGAATGATGATCGGAAGCAGGTAGTAAAGTCCCGTAACCGCCGTTTCTCCGGCTCGCGGCAGTTCCGTGATCGGCGCGTCCGGATCGCTAATCTCCAGATCGGGCCGTTTGGCGGCAATCCATAGCAGCACTATGTAGCCCACCAGGGAAAAAATCCCCGCCACCACAAAGCTCCATTCCGATGCGGCCATATCGATCCAGCCCAGGGTGAAATAGACCACCGAAAACAGGACGGAGATGCCGATGAATCCACCAAGAAACCCGATCAGCTTGTATCCCAGAGTCATGGTGGAGGACGGCTTTTTCAGGCCCTGCAAGCCCATCTTAATTGCTTCCAGATGGACGATATAGACCAGCGCGATATAGGACACCACGGCCGGCAGCACGGCATGCTTGAGAATGTCCGTGTAAGGCACGCCGGTGAATTCGGCAATCAGGAACGCCGCCGCGCCCATCACCGGAGGCATCAGTTGGCCGTTGGTCGATGCGGCGACCTCGACCGCCCCCGCCTTCTCCGCCGTAAAGCCGGTGCGCTTCAGAAGGGGGATGGTAAAAGTTCCCGTGGTCACCACATTGGCAATGGACGAGCCGGAATACAGCCCGCTCATGGCCGAGGCCACCACCGCCGCCTTGGCCGGCCCACCCCGATAATGACCAAGCAGGGCGAAGGCCAGCTTAATAAAGTAGTTGCCCGCCCCCGCTTTCTCCAAAATAGCGCCGAAAAGCACGAACAAAAAAATCAGCCGCGCCGAAACCCCCAGGGCCACGCCGAACACGCCCTCGTTCTGCATCCAGAAGTGCCACATGGCCTTGCCATAGGACGCCCCTTTCCAGCGGATCGCATCCGGAAAGATTTCGGACGATCCGAAAAACACGTAAATGACGAATACGCTGGATATGACCAACAGCGGTAAACCAAGGGAGCGGTAGACCGAAATGGCCAGAATAACCATGCCTATGGTCGATATGACCAGATCAGCCGTGGTGGGCAGTCCCGCGCGCACGGCGATCGAATCCCTGAATACCATGATATACAGGCAGGAAATCACCGCCAGGACGCCCAGCACCCAGTCGTACCAAGGAATGGTATCGCGGGGGCTCTTTTTCAGGAGCGGAAATGCCAGGGCGGCCAGGAAAGCAGCAAAGGCCAG
Source organism: SAR324 cluster bacterium (assembly GCA_027297205.1). Taxonomy (GTDB): domain Bacteria; phylum SAR324; class SAR324; order SAR324; family JACQKK01; genus JAPUIH01. The sequence goes on from JAPUIH010000230.1 coordinate 5,251, forward strand.
ATGAATCAGCCGGGCATTGGAGTCGGTGACAATCAGGCCGATCCCCGTTACATCCGTCAGGAAAAACGGGACATTTGACGCTATATAAAGCTGAAAGACGGCCCAGGCAAATGCGACGTATAAAATAAACCGCCCTTGCCAGCCGGCCGGATTGCGCGCACCCGTATCGACCTGGGCAACAATATCGCCGGCGTCCATATCCGAAACTGCTGACCTGGCCATACAGAATCTCCCGGCGGCAGCCCTTCACGCCAATATATTCGAATCAAAGATATAAGAGAGGGAAGACCGGCGTCCTCCCTCTCCAGGTAATGCCGTTACTTCCAGCCGCGCTCTTTGTAGTACTTAAGGGCGCCGGCATGCAAGGGAGCCGACAGGGAATCAGTGATCATCTCCTCATGATTCAGATTGGCGAAGGCCGGATGCAGCTTCTTGAACCGGCCAAAGTTGTCAAAGACCGCTTTGACAATCGTGTACACGACATGATTCGACACATCGGAACTGCTCACAAAAGTAGCGCCCACACCAAACGTCGTGATGTCGCTTTTGTTGTTGTACATGCCCGCCGGGATGGTCGCCATGCGGTAGTAGGAATGTTCCCGCACCAGCTTGTCGATGGCCGGGCCGGTCGCATTCACCAGATGGGCCGCGCAGGAGGCCAGGGACTCTTGGGTCAAAGCCGAAGGATGGCCCACCAGCCAGAAATACGCGTCGATTTTGCGGTCGCAAACCGCCTGACCGGTTTCGGCGGACTTCATTTCGGCTGCGAGGCGCAGGTCGCTGCGCTTCCAACCCAGGGCCGCTTCCAGCACTTCCCAGGTTCCACGGGTTCCGGAGCCCGGATTCCCGATGTTGAGGCGCTTGCCCTTCAAGTCGGTAATGTTCATCACGCCGGATTTGTCATGGGCGATGATAGTCACCGGCTCAGGATGCACGGAGAACACAGCCCGCAGCTTCTTGAACGGGCCCGCGGCCTTGAACTTCGAGGTGCCGTGATAGGCATGATACTGCCAGTCTGATTGGGCGACGCCGAACTCGAGCTCACCGGCCCGGATGGTGTTGATGTTGTATATCGAACCGCCGGTCGATTCCACCGAGCAGCGGATGCCGTGCTTTTTGCGGTTCTTGTTGACAAGCCGGCAGATGGCGCCGCCCGTGGGATAATACACTCCAGTCACACCGCCGGTGCCGATGGAGACAAACTTGGCGGCTTGCGCAACCTGGCTGAGGCCGGACAGCCCTGCCGCGAAGACGAGGCCCACGGCCAATGCGAATAACTTTTTCATGCAATCCCCTCTCGCAGGAAATTCAGGAACAAAACCAGGGATGGAGGAGATGAATGTCGCCTTATCCCCTGATGCGTTTGTACGGACTTTAATGGTCTATGACAAAAAGGGGATGAAATTCAACCCTTTCGTCGTTCGTGTGTCGCAAGTGCGCGACTGGAGCCAGAATATTGCTCCATGTGCCAGGCCCCGGAATCCTTGTGGGTTGGGCTGTGGAAGTTTGGCCGCCGCCTGGCTGCGGGGCATCATCGCGGAGGCCAGCGAGGCGATCTAGCGGCACGGCGCCTGGACAAACTGGCCGAATGCCGGGGGAAACGGTTCAATTCGCGGTCAATTCCTGATAAATTCATCCACCGCCGGGCCGGGGAGAGCCCCAGCCCGCGCGACGCCACCAGGAAATAATTTCCCGCCGCCGTGCTCCAACCGGGCGCGGTGTGTCACAAGGAAGATCATGCCGGTAACGATGGAACAACTGGTCTCGCTGGCCAAGCGGCGGGGCTTTGTCTACGCGGGCTCCGAAATCTATGGCGGGCTGGCCAACTCCTGGGATTACGGTCCGCTGGGTGTGGAACTGAAGAACAACATCAAGAATGCCTGGTGGAAGCATTTCGTGCAGGACCGCCTGGACGTGGTGGGGCTGGACAGCGCCATCCTGATGAATCCCCAGGTCTGGGAGGCCTCGGGCCATGTGGGCGGGTTTTCCGATCCCCTGGTGGATTGCCGCAACTGCAAGACCCGCCACCGCGCCGACAAGCTGATCGAAACCTACCTGGCAAAGCACGGCAAGGAGCCCAGCGCGGCGGCGGCGCTGGAGGAAGCGGATATGGAGGCATTTCTGGAACAGAAGGAGATCAAATGCCCGCATTGCGGTGTGGCGGACTTTACGCCCATCCGCCAGTTCAACCTGATGTTCAAGACCTTCATGGGGGTGACGGAGGACAGTTCCTCCACGGTGTACTTGCGCCCCGAGACCGCCCAGGGCATATTCGTCAATTTCAAGAACGTCCAGACCACCTCGCGCAAAAAAGTGCCCTTCGGCATCGGCCAGATCGGCAAGTCCTTCCGCAACGAAATCACGCCGGGTAATTTCATCTTCCGCACCCGTGAGTTCGAGCAAATGGAGTTGGAGTTCTTCTGCCATCCCTCGCAGAGCAGCGAATGGTTCACCCACTGGAAGAACTTCTGTATGGAGTGGCTGCTCTCTTTTGGCATGACCCAGGACAACCTGCGCATGCGCGACCACGCAGCGGAAGAACTGTCCCATTACAGCCAGGCCACCGCGGATATCGAGTACTGCTTCCCCTTTGGCTGGGGCGAACTGTGGGGGGTGGCCCACCGGGGGGACTTCGACCTGACCCAGCACCAGGAGCATTCCAAGAAGGAACTGGCCTACGTGGATCCGGTGAGCGGCGAAAAGTACCTGCCCCACGTGATCGAGCCCGCCCTGGGAGTGGACCGGCTGGCCCTGGCTTTCCTGGCCGATGCCTACCGCGAGGAAGAGGTGGGCGGTGAGCAGCGGGTGGTGCTGGGCTTTCATCCGCAAATCGCCCCCCTCAAGGCCGCCGTGCTGCCCCTGTCCAAGAAGCTCAACGAGCCGGCCGAGAAGCTGGTGAACGACCTGCGCCGGCACCTGCTCTGCGACTACGACGAGGCGGGCAGCATCGGACGGCGCTACCGCCGCCAGGACGAGGCCGGCACGCCCTTCTGCGTCACCCTGGACTTCGAGAGCCTGGAGGATCAGGCCGTCACCGTGCGCGAGCGCGACGCCATGACCCAGGAGCGCATCCCTATGGACAAGCTGGCCGCTTATCTGAACGAACGGCTGGAGGTGGCCGTGTAGCCGCCTACGGCACGCGAGCAGCCTCAGCCATTGCTTTTTCAGCCATTGAAGAAGGGTCGGCCCTCGTCGCGGTACCAGAGCCGCAGCAAATGGCGGCCCGAGGAAGCTCCCGCATCGTCGAAGGCGGTGCGGGCGTGGGCCGTGGCGCGGTTGTTGAGGAATTGTATCTGCCCCCGCCGCAGGGTATGGGAGGTCCAGTGCCGGGGCTCGTTGAGCAGCGCATAGGCCGTGTCCAGGGCTTCCCGCCCCTGGGCGTCCATTTCCTCTCCCATCAACTGATAACCCTGCTTCATCACATTGTAGCTGAGCCGGCCCCGCAGAAATTCTCCGTTGTAACTGAAGGCGCGGGAAATGGAGACCCGTGGCTCGCCTTCCCCATGCTCCAGTTGCCGGTCATAGTAGAAAGGCTCATAGAGCCGCTCCAGCAGCCGGGGGTATGCGCCAAGCAGCTCATTGTGCAGGGTGCAAAAGCTGGCGATGCGGCTTTCGCCACCGGCATGGGCGGGCTGAATGCAGAGCAGGCTCACGTAGTCCGGCGGCGCGGCGGCGAAGGTATTGTCCGTATGAAATTCGAGCTCCGTACTGGTCAGCGAAGCGCGTACCCCGATCCCGTAGGCCCGCCCCATATCACGAACATCGTAGAGCACGGTGCCGTCCAGTTTAGCGGCCACCGGCTGGGAAAGAAGGCGCCCCAGCACCCAGTACGCCGCCCTCGTCTCTTCCTGCGAGAGACCGTCCAGGGGGAACCCCTCCAACAGCACAAAGCCCAGCCCTTCCGTAAGGCGGCGCCTGACCTCGCCCATCAATGAGCGGCAGGCGGAAAGCTGGAAAAAATCCGGCGACAGCAGATAAGTGGGCAGGGGTTCGCGGCGCAGTGCTTCCACCACCTGCTCAAGCTCTCCCAGGGCCGCCGTGGACAAAGGAAGGGTGCAATCATCGGGGGAAATGCTGTCATTCGTCCAGGCCAGCGCGCTCTCGATGGGGCGCTCCAGGCGCTCGGACGGTTGCTGTTCAAGCAGG
>JAPUIH010000231.1 GCA_027297205.1 SAR324 cluster bacterium
CAGGCCAACTGGACTATTGGCGGCAAATAGTGCGCTTTGCCGGATTGCTACATGACAGCGGACATTTGCCCTTCTCCCATGCCTACGAGCCCCTGCTCCCCAAGCGAGAGGGGCTGTCCCTGCCCCTTCAGTGGTACCGGCAGCCCTCCCCCCAGGAACAGGCCAGCCATGAGGATTTTTCCGTGGCCGTGGTTCACGCCTTAGCCCAGGAGTCTCCGCCGCTGCTGAGCATGGAAGAAGCACGGGACGTAAGCGCGCTCATAAATGGAAATATCACACCCCACTCCTTTGCCGGCGGGCGCGGGGATGGAGACGAATTCAATATTCTGCCTTTGCTCAAGCAAATCATCAGCGGAGAGATCGACGCGGACCGCATGGATTACCTGAGGCGGGATGCTTACTTTGCCGGTGTGTCCTATGGCTACTTCGACTTGGACCGGCTGGTGCAGGCGCTGGGCTACGTGCCTAGCCCTTCCGGGCTGTTGATGACCCTGGACGAGAATGCCCTTTACACCTATGAAAATTTTCTCATGACCCGTTTTCACATGACCATGCAGGTTTATCTACACAAGACCGTGCTGCTGTTCAACCATTACCTGCACCGTGCGGTGCAGGAGGGCGAGATCGAATGCAATTTGGAGAGCAACATGGATAGTTTCCTGCAGGCTCGCGAAGACTCGATTATGGCCAGACTGTATGAGGCCCGCGATCGGCGCTGGGCCTCCCGCATCGTGCATCGCAATCCCTTTTCGCGCCTCGCGCAATTTAAGGGCGGCGCCGAGCAGGAAGATCGGGAACGCATCCTGGCAGCCTTGAGGGAGGCGGACATCGAAACCATCCACATCCGGGAAGAGCGCACCCTTTCCAACCTGGGCGAAGGCGAAGAGGGACAAGTGCCCGCCATTCAGGTGCGGGAGGAACGGCTCGGCAGAACCTCATGGGGTCCACTACACGAAAAGTCGGTGCTGCTGGATCGTTACAATCAGATATTCGTGATCGAGAATATTTACTGTCCGCCGGAAGATTACCAGCGGGGAATGGATATATTGCGGAGCCTCCCGCCACGGGTTTAAGGCTCACCGCTTCCGCAGTAATTCAAGCAGGGGGTGGGCTACTTTCATTTGTCTTTTTCACCGCTCTTCTCAGACTCCGCGGTTTCGTCCACGCCAGTGGCCGGTGCATCTTCGCTCTCTTCTATGTCCTGTTGCCCGGCGGCCGCTTCTTCCGCGCTCTCCGGTGCGGCTTCCGTTTCCGGTGCCTGATCTTCCGGCGCCTTTGCTTCTTGCTCCGGTTGCTCCTCCGCCGCGGCGGCCTCCGCCTCTCCCTGCTTGCCCTGGGCTTGGCCTTTGCCCTTTACCTGCTCGGAGACCTCTTCCTGTACGCTCTTGCCCTGGTCTCTTCTTCGGCGCCTGGAGGCCGGCTGCTGGGCCTGGGCGAGGGCATCGTTGGGGGCCCCCACCATCTGCACCAGCGCCATCTCCGCGCCGTCCCCCTTGCGCGTACCCAGCCGCAGGATACGCACGTATCCGCCCTGCCTGTCCTTGTAGCGCTCGGGCAGTTCGGTGAACAGGACCTGCATGGCCTGCTTGGACTTCACGAAGCGCAACGCCCGGCGCCGCGCACTGAGATCCCCCTTCTTCCCAAGGGTAATCATTTTATCCAAAGGCTTGCGCAATTCCTTGGCCCTGGCCACGGTGGTTCTGATCTGCTGATGCTCCAGCACCGAGGTAACCAGATTCCTCATGATCGCCCGGCGGTGCGCGGGTTTTACGCCCAGGGCCCTTCCGGATTTTAGGTGACGCATGTTCGCTCGGTCCTATACGAATTCACTGCTCTGGGCCGGGGGCTTCTGTCTCGCCTTGGGATCGAAGTCTTCCAGCTTCATGCCCAGGTTAAGCCCCATGGAGGAAAGAATGTGCTTAATTTCATTGAGCGACTTCCTTCCGAAATTTTTTGTTTTCAGCATTTCCGATTCGGTCTTTTGCACCAACTCGCCGATAGTCTCGATCTTGGCATTTTGCAGACAATTGATGGAGCGTACCGACAGCTCCAACTCGCTGACAGGACGGTACAGATTGTCATTAACCGGATCGATCTCTTCAATCTGCGCCGGTTCTTCTTCGGGCACCTCGTCATCAAAATTGATGAAGACGTTCATGTACTCCTTGAGAATCTTCGCGCCGTAGGCAAGCGCATCGGAGGGTTCCATGGCCCCGTTGCTCCAGATCTCAAAGAGCAGTTTGTCGTAGTCGGTCTTTTGCCCGACCCGTGCATGCTGCACTTCGTAATTAATGCGCTTGATGGGTGAGTGCACGGAGTCCAGATAAATGGTGTCCACGGGCAGATCCTCGTCGTGGTTTTCCTCCGCGGTCACGTAGCCGTTGTTGAGGGTGGCGTACATGCGCAACTCTAGCGTGGTGCCCTCGTCCAGATTGGCGATCACCAAATCCGGATTCAGAATCTCGACCTTACCGCCTGTAACGATATCCGCGCCGGTGAGTTGGGTCGGACCGGCACCCACCAGTTCGAGTTCATGCACTCCATCTTCCAGTTGCTTCAGCTGCAACGCCTTCAAATTGAGGATGATTTGCACCACATCCTCCTGAATGCCGGAGATTCCCTCGAACTCGTGGGATACCCCCTCGATCTTGACTGCGATGATCGCGCAGCCCTGCAACGAAGAAAGCAGCACGCGGCGCAGTGCATGACCGATCGTGATGCCGAATCCCTTCTCCAGAGGTTCGATAATAAATTTTCCGTGGGTATTGGAATAGGTGTTGGATTCCACTTCCAAACGCTTCGGGTGCTGAAGCGTTTCCCAGTTTCTGGTGTACATAGACGTCTCCATAATCTGTGGCCCTACCGAGAATAAAGTTCTACGATCAGTTGTTCCTGTATGGGCAGCGTAATTTCTTCGCGATTGGGCTCCGCTACAATTTTTCCGGTAAATTTGTCCATGTTCACTTCCACCCAACCCGTGGTGCCCTTGCGCAACGCGGCGTCCATCGCGCTTTTTATCTGTGTGTTCTTACGGCTTTTCTCCCGCACGCTGACAATGTCGTTCACCTTGACCAACATGGAAGGAATGTCCGCCTTGCCCTCATTCAGCAGGATGTGGCCGTGGCACACGATCTGCCGCGCTTCGTTGCGGGAAGAGGCGAATCCCATCCGGTACACCACGTTGTCCAGCCTCCTTTCCAGCAACCTCAGCAGGTTCTCACCCGTGATGCCCTTCTTGCGGGAGGCCTCGGCGAAGAGCCGGCGGAACTGCTTTTCCAGTACGCCGTACAAGCGTTTCACCTTTTGTTTTTCCCTCAGTTGAATACCGTATTCAGACTGCTTCTGGCGGTAACCGGCGCCATGCGCTCCCGGCGGATAGTTACGCTTTTCAATAGCGCACTTGTCCGTGTAACAGCGGTCGCCCTTCAAGAATAACTTCATGCCTTCGCGCCGGCACAACCGGCATACGGAACCTAAATATCTGGCCAACGAGTTTCTCCTGATCGAACCTGCGATTTGCCGGTACCCCGCATGGGCCCGGCCCTTTGTTTCAATAGCTTAGATACGCCTCATCTTGGGCGGCTTGCAGCCGTTGTGGGGCACGGGAGTGACATCGCGGATGGCGGTCACTTTTAGCCCCTCGGCCGCCAGGGCCCTCAAGGCCGCTTCGCGCCCGCTACCGGGACCCCGTACTTCCACCTCCACCTGACGCACGCCATGTTCCTTGGCTTTGCGCACGGCATCTTCCGCGGCGGTCTTGGCGGCGAAGGGCGTGCTCTTGCGTGAACCCTTGAATCCCGCCGCGCCCGTGCTGGACCATGCCAGCACGTTCCCTTGGGGATCGGAAAAAGTGATGATCGTATTGTTGAAGGTGGCCTTGATGTGGCACACCCCGACGGGAACGTTCTTTTTCTCCCGTCTCCGTCCCGCAGTGCGTTTGCCTCTTGCCATATGAATTCCTGCCTAATTTGTGTGCCGCGGAAGCACCGCTTCCGCGATTGCTGTTTGCTCCTGCCCGCCGCCCCGGACGATACCGGAACGACGCAACTGATGTTAGCGCTTGCGCATGTTGCGCAACGGCCCCTTGCGTGTACGGGCGTTGGTTTTGGTGCGCTGCCCCCGCACTGGCAGGCTGCGCCGATGGCGCAGGCCACGGTAATTTCCCAAATCCATCAGGCGCTTGATATTCATCTGAACTTCGCCGCGCAGTTCCCCTTCAATCTTCAGGTCATTTTCAATCACTTCACGGATCTGGGCAATCTGAACGTCGGTAAGATCGTTCGCGCGCAAGTTCTCATCCACGCTGGCCTTATCCAGGACCTTGGCCGCGGTCGTCGGGCCAATTCCATAGATGTAAGTAAGCGCGACGGCCATCCGTTTGTTGGGAAGATCCACCCCTGCGATTCGGGCCACAGGCACCTCCTTGTCTAAAGCGTTATCCTTGCCGTTGCTTATGCTTGGGATTGTCGCAGATCACCCGCAATATCCCTTTTCTCTTGATAATCTTGCACCGGTCGCACATTTTCCTGACCGACGATCTAACTTTCATAACCGCTCCTTCTGGACGTTACTTACTTTGTGCGGTAGGTAATCCGTCCCCGCGACAAATCGTAAGGTGACATTTCCACGGTTACCTTGTCTCCCGGCAGAATCCGGATATAGTTCATGCGCATTTTGCCGGAAATGTGAGCCAATATCTTATGTCCGTTCTCCAGGTCCACCCTGAACATGGCATTGGGCAGCGACTCAGCAACGATGCCTTGCAATTCTATTCTGTCTTCCTTCGGCAAGTTCCCTCCAGTCGCATTATTGCAAAAGCTGCCACCCCCGCCGCGTGGGGTATCCCAGGCACTCAGGCTCCAACAGCCGCGGCGATCTCCCGGGTTACATCGTCTATGTCGCGGTCCCCATCGATAACCGCCAAATTGCCGCGCTCGGTATAAAACTGAACCAGTGGTTCCGTGTCCTTGCGGTAGGCCTCGAAGCGGGTAATGATTTTCTCCTCATGATCGTCGTCGCGATGCTCCAGCGCCTCGCCGCAGGTGTCACAGCGTCCTTCCTGCTTGGGCGGGTTGAAACGGATATGCCACTCGCCATGCCCGTTGGGGCAGATTCTTCTCCCCACCAGCCGCTCCACTAGTTTGTCCTGTTCGATCCTAATCTCAATTACCTGCTGAACCGGCTTGGAAACCGCCGCCAGTGCATCTTCTAAAGCCTGGGCCTGGGCCAGGGTGCGCGGAAAGCCATCCAGAATAAATCCGCCGGAGCAATCGTCTTGTTCCATGCGTGTCAGGATCAACGCAATCACCAACTGATCGGGCACCAGCTTTCCGGCGCTCATGAATTCTGCCGCCTGCTTACCCAGTTCGTTTCCTTTCCGCACTGCCTCGCGCAACAAATCTCCCGTGGACAGTTGAGGAATGTTCAAGGCCGACTGCAGGCGCTTGGCCTGAGTGCCCTTGCCGGAGCCCGGAGGCCCCAGAAATATTACCCTCATGGGGTGCTCAAATGCGTAGGGTCCTCATTCCCGTGCGGCGTTTGCTCTTTTTCAGGAATCCGTCGTAATTGCGGTTCAGGAGAAAAGCTTCCATCTGCCGTACCGTATCCAGTCCAACCCCGATCACGATCAGAAGCGCCGTACCGCCGAAGAAGAAAGGCACGTTCAACGCTTGAAACAAAATCACCGGCAGCACGCACACGGAGGACAGATAGATCGCTCCGCCGAAGGTGATCCGGGTCAACACCTGGTTGATGTATTCCGCTGTCTTCTGGCCCGGGCGGATACCGGGAATGTAGCCTCCGAATCTTTTCATTTCATCCGCGATTTTCACTGGATTGAACTGAATCGCGGTGTAGAAAAAGCAGAAGAACATGATCATCAGCACATACATGAAGTTGTAAAAGAACGCCGTGGGGGACAGATGGGCGCTCACCGCCTGCACCCAGGGCACTTGGATAAATCCAGCGATTGTAGCCGGGAAGGCCAGGATCGACGACGCAAAGATGGGCGGAATCACACCCGCGGAATTGATTTTCAGCGGCAGGTGCGAGCTCTGCCCGCCATACATTTTGTTGCCCTGCACCCGCTTGGCATATTGCACTGCGATCTTGCGCGTGGAAGTTTCCATGAATATCACGGCAAACACCACGGTCAGGATCACCACGGCGGTGATACCGACGACCAGGATGCTCATCTGCCCGGCCTGCACCAGGCGCACGGAATTGATTATCGCCCCCGGAATATCGGTGACGATGCCCGCGAAAATAATCAGGGAAATCCCGTTGCCGATGCCCCGCTCGTTGATCTGCTCGCCAATCCACATCAGAAAGGAGGTTCCGGCGGTCAGCGTAATCATGGTCAGCAGCCGGAAGCCCCAGGGGTCCATATCCGATAGCACGATGGCAGCACCGCCCGGCGAGGTCATTCCTTGCAAGCCAAAGGATATTCCAAGACCCTGTATCAGGCTGAGGACGATGGTGCCGTAGCGGGTATAGGTGGTGATCTTCTTCCGTCCCGCTTCGCCTTCCCTGCTCAACTTTTCCAGATAGGGAAACACCACCGTCATCAACTGGATGATAATCGAGGCGCTGATGTAGGGCATGATGCCCAGGGCGAACACGGTCAGGCGGGCCAGCGCACCGCCGGAGAACATATCGAAGAAGGAGAGAATCGTCCCTTCCTGTGCTTTAAAGAATGCCGCCAAGGCGGTTCTGTCGATACCAGGTACGGGAATATGCGCACCGATGCGGAACACAATCAGCATCAAAAGCACAAAGATGATGCGGTTGCGTAATTCCTCGATTTTGAATGCGTACTGGAACGTACTCAGCATCTGCCAGCTTTACCCTTCGATAATGACCGCTTCACCTCCCGCGGCCTTGATTTTATCCGCCGCGGCGCGGCTGAAGCGGTGAGCATGCACCTTGACGGCGCGGTTCAGTTCGCCATTGGCCAGCACCTTCACCGGCAGCCTTGCATTGCGGATGGCGTTGGCCTCCACCAGTTCTTCCACACCCACCTCCGATTTTTCCGCCAGGGCCGGGCGCTTCACCAAGTCGTCAAGGTTGATGATGGAAAACTGCTCCTTGAATATATTTGTAAATCCACGCCGTGGCAGGCGGCGGTGCAAAGGCGTCTGCCCGCCCTCGAAGCCCCGGCGCACCTTGCCCCGGGCGCCCTGGCCCTTCTGGCCGCGTCCGGCGGTTTTACCGAAGGTGCTTCCCGGACCGCGCCCTTTGCGCCTGGCTTTGCGCGTGGATCCCAGCGGTTTTTCCAGCTTATGCAACATCGTCCTAGCGCCTTAGTCTTCGATTGGAGATTTCGGGGGATCGGCCTGCACCAAATGCTTCACCTTGAAGATCAGCCCCCGCACCATGGGAGTATCCTCCAGTTCCCGCTCATGGTTGATGCGCCGCAGTCCCAGTCCTTTCAGGCATTCCCGCTGCTTGTGCGGCGTCCCGATAGAGGACCTGATCTGTTTTACTTTTACCGTGCGCGCCACTGGTCACCTCAAGCGGGTATGGGGTTTCGCAGCCGCTCCACGGGCACCCCGCGGCGGGCCGCGATATCCTCGAAGGTGCGGATTCTATACAACGTGTTAAGGGTGGCTTTAATCAGATTATGCGGATTCTGAGAGCCCAGGCTCTTCACGCTGATGTCGTGTATTCCGCAGGCTTCCATGATCGCACGCACCGTGCCCGAGGCGATAATGCCGCTACCCGGCGGACAGGGCTTTATGACGACGCGCGATGCTCCGAAGTAGCCATCGACCCGATGGGCGATTGTGCGGCCCTCAATAGCTACGGGCTTCATGTTCTTGGTGGCCTTTTCGATTCCCTTGCGAATGGCCTCGGTGACCTCGTTGGCCTTGCCCAGTCCATAGCCGACGCGGCTCCTGCCGTCTCCCACGACCACCAGGGCGCTGAAGCTGAAGCGCCTGCCACCCTTCACAACTTTGGCCACCCGGGTGACCTTGATCACTTTTTCGATCAGCTCCGGTCTTTCGCCTGCTCGTTCAGTCAAAATCAACCTCGTAAATTGGATGCGGGCTGGCGCCCCTTTAAATTTCTATATCGTAATTCCGGCTTCCCGCGCGCTTTCGGCCAGGGCCTTGATGCGCCCATGGAATCGGTTGCCTCCCCGGTCGAACACGGCTTTCTTGACTCCTAGCTTGGCCAGCCGCTCGGCGATATGCTTTCCCACAGCGGCGGCGGATTCCCTGTTGCCCGGGTTGGACTTCAGTTGCTCCCGAATTGCCTTCTCGTAGGTGGAGGCCGAGGCAAGAGTCTTACCTGCGACGTCGTCAATGGCCTGCACACCGATATGCCGGGCCGAGCGAAACACGGCCAAGCGCGGGCGTTCTGCTGCGCCCTTGATTTTCTTACGTATTCTAAATTGGCGCTTTTTACGCCGAGCCATTCTGTCTAATTTTCCTGCCATTCCGGTCCAATTGCTGATGTTACTTTTTACCTGCTTTGCCGGCCTTGCGGCGAATCCTCTCGTTTTCATAGAGGATGCCCTTGCCCTGGTAGGGCTCGGGTGGCCGATAAGCCCGAATTTTTGCCGCCACCTGTCCCAGCAGCACATTGTCGTGGCATGAAAGGATAATCTGAGTATTGCCTTCCATCTCCGCGCTGACCGTCTCGGGCAATGTCACGTTCACCGGTTTGGAAAAGCCCAGCAACAACTCGATATTCTTGCCCTGCACCGAAGCACGGTATCCCACTCCCACCAACTGAAGCTTCTTGGTGAATCCTTCCGCCACGCCAGTCACCATGTTTTGCAGAACTGACTGCACAGTACCCATCATGCGCCTGGCGGTGGTGTCGTTGACGTAATCCGCCTCTACCTGAATCAGCCCGTCCTCGATCTTCAGGTCCACTGGCTGGGGCACGGAGAAATTATGCTCTCCCTTGGGCCCCTTCAGATGAACATGGCGCTCCTGATAATCCACGTTCACGCCCTGCGGAATGGCGATCGGTTTTTTTCCTACTCTCGACATCCTGATTTGCTCACGTTATGCGCCGGAACGCGCTTGGCGTCCCTGCGGCCGGATGGCCCTACCAAACATGACAGATGACCTCGCCTCCGACTTTCTGTTGGCGGCAGTCATAATCGGTCAGCATGCCCTTGGAAGTGGAGATAATGGCGATGCCCTGGCCGGCCAGCACAGGACTCATATCCCGGTACCCCGCCTGCCTGCGCAGCCCGGGCCGGCTAATGCGCTTGATGCCGCGCAGCACGCTATCTCCCGCCTCGTCGTATTTGAGATTGACCATAATCCGCGGCAGCCCCTTTTCCGAATTGAAGGACAGCCAGTCTTCGATAAACCCTTCCTGCTTGAGTACCTTGGCAAGCTCGATTTTCAGCTTCGATGCCGGACTTTCCACCGTGGCGTGCTTACGCATGGTGGCGTTGCGAATATGGGTCAAGAAGTCGGCTACGGGATCCGTCATCGACATACAGCTATGCTCCTAATGGTTGAGCCGAGGCTCACCAGCTTGCTTTCGTAACGCCCGGCAATTCGCCCCGCAAGGCCCGCATCCGGAAACAGATTCTGCACATGGCGAACTTGCGCAGGTAACTGCGCGGCCTGCCGCAGAGATGGCAGCGGTTGTACTGCCGCACCTTGAATTTCGAGCCTCGCTTTGCCTGTGCAATCTTGCTTTTCTTGGCCATCTGACCTCGTTTGCTGCGACCGGAAGCCCGCTCCGGTGCGGAAAATTAATTCTTGCGAAATGGTACGCCCAACATTTCCAGCATGCGCAGGGCTTCCTCGTCGGTATTAGCCGAAGTCTGCAGGGTAATGTTCATGCCCCGGATTTTGTCGATTTCGTCGTAACTGATCTCGGGAAAGATGATCTGTTCCCGTATCCCCAGGGTGTAATTGCCATGGCCGTCAAATGAGCGGCGCGGCACTCCCCGGAAATCCCGCACGCGGGGCAGGGCGATGTTGATCAGGCGATCCAGAAAATGCCACATGCGATGCTGGCGCAGGGTGGCCATCACGCCGATCTGCATGCCGTCGCGCAGCTTGAACGCGGCGATGGATTTCTTGGCCCGGGTCACCAAGGGCTTCTGCCCAACCACCTTGGTCAGGTGGGACACCGCATGTTCCAACACCTTGGGATTGAGCACCGCTTCACCCAGCCCAATATTCACCGATACCTTCTTTAAGGCCGGCACTTGCATGACGCTCTTGTAGCCGAACTCCTTCATCATTTGCGGCGCCACTTCGGTCTTGTATCTTTCCTGCAGCTTGGAAATTTCCATTTCACCTATTCAGCCTGTTTGATCGCCGGTCCCGCCAGACCGGGGAATCATTTCTTGTTCTTGAAGTACTTGCATTGAGCCGTGTCGGCGCACAGCTTGCGCACGCCGCGGCTGCAACTGTCGCAGTAAGTGAGCACGTTCGAGAGATGCACCGGCCCCTCTTGGGGGATAATGCCCCCTTGCTCGCCCTGGCGGCGGGGCTTGGTATGGCGCTGCTGCATGTTCACATCCTTGATGAACACGACGTGCCGCTTCAGGTCCACCCGCAACACCTCGCCGTTCTGGCCCTTGGATTTGCCGGAAATGACCTGTACCTGGTCACCCTTCTTGATCTTGGCCTTGCGCAAAGGCGCAGCCAACGCGGTTCTCATCTTGCCTGTCTCGCTTCCGTACTATGACCCGGCCCTAGAGCACCTCGGGTGCCAGGGATACAATTTTAATAAATTGCCGGCCCCTCAGTTCCCGGGCCACGGGACCGAATATACGCGTGCCCAGCGGTTCCTTCTTGGGATCGATCAGAACCGCGGCGTTTTCGTCGAACTTGATATGGGAGCCGTCCGGCCGCCCGATTTCCTTGGCCGTGCGCACCACCACCGCCCGCACCACCTCGCCTGTGCGGATACGGCTGTTGGGTACCGCTTCCTTGACCGTCGCCACGATTATGTCGCCAATGGAAGCGTAGCGGCGCTTGGAGCCGCCGAGCACCTTGATGCACATTATCTCCTTGGCGCCGGTATTGTCGGCGACCCGCAATCTGGTTTGCATCTGAATCATAACGCTCTTCTTCTCGTTCTTCCGGCCACAACGCCACGCGACGCTTGATTTAGGATTCCGCCCTGGTCATCACTTCCACCAGGCGCCAGCGCTTGCGGCGGCTAATGGGACGGCACTCCATGATGCGCACCAGGTCTCCCACTTTGCCCGAGTTTTCCTGATCGTGAGCCATGTACTTCTTGCTGCGCCGGATCACCTTCTTGTACAGGGGATGGCGCATGGTGCGGTCCACCCGCACCACGATGGATCGGTCCAATTTGTCGCTGACGATTACTCCCTGCCTGCTCTTGCGCAGCTTGCGCTTTTCGGGTTGCTCACTCATCGCTTACGGCGGTCCTTTGCTTCTCGTTCAATATTGTTTTGCTCCGGGCGATGTCGCGGCGCAGCACCTTCACCATATTGGTATTGGTCAACTGCCCGGTGGACTTGTCGCAGCGCGCCCGGAAATATTCCTCCTCCCAGCCGGTGAGCCGCGCAGCCAGTTCATCTTCGGCCAATGACCTCATTTCATGTGCTTTCAATGTCTATGCTCCGCGCCTGACCACTGTGGTCTTGATGGGCAGCTTGTAGGACGCAAGTTGCAACGCCCTGGTGGCAATTTCGTCGTCCACGCCATCCATTTCAAATAGAATTCTGCCAGGCTTGACCACGGCCACCCATTGGTCCACGGCCCCTTTACCTCCTCCCATACGCACTTCCGCGGGGCGGCGGGTGAGAGGCTTGTGGGGAAAAATATTGATCCAGATTTTTCCGCGCCGCTTAATCTCCCGGGTCAGGGTGCGGCGGCTGGCCTCAATCTGCCGCGCGGAAACATAGCCCCGTCCCACGGCTTGCAGTCCGATCGCTCCGAAACTGAGCTTGTTGGCACGGTTGGCGCTGCCCGCCATGCGGCCCTTCATCATCTTGCGGAACTTGGTCTTTTTGGGCATCAACATGGATTAGCGCTCCCTGCCTCCTGGACCACGCCGCCTAACCAGGCGCGGCTGATTATAGTCTTCACCCTTGTAAATCCACACCTTGACCCCAATGATGCCGTAGGTGGTCAGGGCTTCGGCCGTACCATAGTCGATGTCCGCCCGCAGGGTGTGCAGAGGCACGCGGCCCTCCCGAACCCACTCCCGTCGCGACATTTCCGCGCCATTGAGGCGGCCCGCCACCATGATCTTGCAGCCCTGAATATTCAGGCGCATGGCCGAGGCGAGGGAGCGTTTGATGGCCCGCCGGAAGGCAATGCGCCGTTCCAGCTGGGTGGCGATGTTTTCCGCCAGCAACTGCGCGTCGATCTCAGGCCGCTTCACTTCCTTGATGTTCACCGTCACGTCGCGCTTGGTCATGCGCACCAGGTCTTCCTTGAGCGCGTCGGCGGACTCCCCTTTGCGGCCAATGATGATGCCCGGGCGGGAGGAATGGATAGTCACTTTCACCCGTTGCGCGGCGCGCTCGACCTCCACCAGGGAAATTCCCGCATGCTTCATATGGCTCTTAATGTATTTTTGCAGCATGAGGTCTTCCGCCAGCAGCACGGGGTAATCGCGCTTGTCCGCATACCACTTGCCGCTCCAGGTCTTGGTGATGCCCAGCCGCATCCCGATGGGGTTTACCTTTTGTCCCACGTCATTCTCCTGACCAATTCAGCCGCCGACCTATCCGACGACCAGGGTAATTTTGCTGCTCCGCTTGCGAATGGGCGTTGCCCGGCCCATGGCTCTGGGCCGGAAACGCTTTTGCGTGCGGCCCGCATTTACGAATGCGGTTTTAATCTGCAGGCCGTCCACGTCCACTGCTCCGTCGCTGCGTTGCTCGGCATTGGCGATGGCGCTTTTCAGTAGGGTTTTCACCACGGGGCACGCTTTTTTGTTGGTATTGTCCAGGATACCCAGGGCTGACTGTACGTTCTTGCCCCGGATTAAGTCCACCACCAAGCGCACCTTGCGAGGCGAAATTCGTACGTTGTTCGCGCTGGCCTTGTATGTTTCTGCCATGGTTTCCGTTGTTCGCCCTATTACCGCGCCGCGCTGCGTTTGTCCGACTTGGAGGTATGGCCGCGGTAGGTGCGCGTCGGGGCGAATTCGCCCAGTTTATGGCCGACCATGTTCTCCGTGACGAATATGGGTATGAACTTGTTGCCGTTATGTACCGCAAGATTAATTCCCACGAATTCTGGCAGAATCACCGAGCGCCGGGACCAGGTGCGGATAATCCGCCGGTCGTCGGTCTCCCTGGCCCGATTTACCTTCACCAGGAGATGCCCGTCCACAAAGGGCCCTTTTTTCAGTGATCTCGGCACACTTTCTCCAATCTCAATTCGTGCTCTATCCGCGCCGGCCTACTGTACGGCGCCGGATGCGCATTTTTTCCGTCCGTTTGTTGTTCCGGGTACGGTAACCCTTGGTGGGCACGCCCCAGGGTGAAACCGGGTGCCGCCCGCCGGAAGTTTTGCCCTCGCCGCCCCCGTGGGGGTGGTCGATGGGGTTCATGGCCACACCGCGCACGGTGGGCCGAATGCCCAGCCAGCGGCTGCGGCCGGCCTTGCCCAAGTCGATGTTTTGATGATCGGCATTGCCCACCACGCCAATAGCGGCCATGCATTCCAGCCGCACTCGGCGTATCTCGCCGGAGCGCAGCCTCAAATAGGCATAGTCGCCCTCCTTACCGGTCAATTGCACCGAACAGCCTGCCGCGCGGGCGAGCTGCGCCCCCTTGCCCGGCTTGAGTTCAACGCAGTGCACGATAGTGCCCGCGGGAATGTTTTGCAGGGGCAGGGCATTGCCCAGCTTGATCTCTGCATCGGCGCCGGCAACCACCACATCTCCCACTTTGATACCCTCGGGGGAGATGATGTAGCGCTTGTCTCCGTCGGCGTAAATCACCAGGGATATTCTGGCCGAGCGATTCGGATCGTACTCCACACTGGCGATCCTGCCCGGTACGCCGATCTTTGCCCGGCGGAAATCGATAATGCGGTAGCGGCGCTTGTGCCCCCCACCCCGGTGACGCACGGTGATACGGCCCCGGTTGTTGCGTCCCCCGGTCTTCTTGAGAGGCGCCAGCAGCGAGCGCAGGGGCTTGCTGGTGGTAATCTCCTCGAACGTGGACACGCTCATGCCCCGCCTGCCAGGAGATGTGGGCTTGTACCTTCTTACCGCCATGGACTCTGTTCTCGCTTCTGGCCGCCCTTGCTAGGCGCCCTCAAAATATTCGATGCGGTCGCCTTCCTTCAAGGTGACGATGGCCTTCTTCCAGGCCGGGCGGCGGCCCACAAAGCGTCCCATCCGCTTCACCTTGCCCTGCATGTTGATTGTGTTCACACCGAGCACGGTCACTTTGAAGATATCTTCAACTGTTTTCTTTATTTCGATCTTGTTGGCCCCCACGTCCACCATGAACGTGATCTGGTTTCCCATTTCCTTCTGGGTCCAGGTTTTTTCCGTCAGGCGCGGCTGTTTCAGCAGTTTGAAATTCATCGGATCAGCCTCTCCTGAATGGAGCTTAGGGCCTGCCGGGTCATCAACACCTTCTCGTAGCGCAGCAGATTGTACACATTGCATTGGCTGGGATGAATCACCTCGACCGTGGGCAGATTGCGCGAAGCCAACTCCAGGTTGCGGTCGATCTCCTCGGTAACGATGAGGGCCTTGGGTGCCCCCAGTTTTTCCAGCAATTCACGAAGAGCCTTGGTCTTGTGGCTTTCCAGCGCGATTCCGTCCAGCAGGGTCAATTGCTGCCGCCGGATTTTTTCCGCCAACGCGGAGCGCAAGGCCGCCTTGCGCACCTTCTTGTTGAGGCTGATGGAATGGTCTCGGCGATGCGGGCCATGGGCCACCCCACCGCCCCGGCGATGGGGCGCCTTGCGGTCGCCTGGCCGGGCAGAACCGGTGCCTTTCTGGCGGTAGAGCTTACGGCGGCTGCCGATGATGAACCCCCGGCTTTTGGTGGCGTGATTGCCCGCACGGCTTTTGGCCTGCTGGTACACCACCGCATCCTTGATGAGGAAGGGGTTAAACGCCGCCTCGGCGAGCATGTCGGATACCTCCAGGGGTTCCGCCTTCGATTGATCCAGTTTTATTACGGTCAATTTCGCCATTGCCTGTCCTGCCCGCGGGCGGTCTTAATCCTGCTGTTTCATAGAAATGTCCACCCCCGCGGAGATGTCCAGTTTCATCAGGGCATCCATGGTCTGCGGATTGGGATCGATAATGTACATGAGGCGCTTGTGGGCCCGGGTTTCGAACTGCTCCCGGGACTTCTTGTCCACATGGGGAGAGCGCAATACGGTGATTATGGTCTTCCGGGTCGGCAAGGGAATGGGTCCATTGACTTCCGCCCCCGTGCGCTTCACGGCATTGACAATTTCCCTGACCGTCTGGTCCAGCAGATTGTAATCGTACGCCTTGAAACGCACCTTGATTCGCTGATTCATTGGGATTGCTTTGCCTCGCGCTATTGGGTAACGGTGGAAATCACGCCAGACCCCACTGTGCGGCCTCCCTCACGGATAGCGAAGCGCAATTCAGGTTCCATGGCGATGGGCGTGATCAGTTCCACCGTTATTTCTACGTTGTCTCCCGGCATCACCATTTCCGTGCCCTCGGGCAACTGCACCACGCCAGTCACGTCCGTGGTGCGGAAATAGAACTGCGGACGGTAATTGTTGAAGAACGGAGTATGGCGGCCGCCTTCGTCCTTGCTCAGCACGTACACCTGGCCCTTGAAACCGGTATGGGGCGTGATGGAGCCCGGCTTGGCTATCACCTGGCCGCGCTCGATCTCCTCGCGCTTCACACCGCGCAGCAACAGGCCCACGTTGTCCCCCGCACGCCCTTCGTCCAGAATTTTGCGGAACATTTCCACGCCGGTGACCACCGTGGACGCGGTATCCTTCATGCCGACGATCTCCACCGTTTCTCCGGTCTTTACAATGCCCCGCTCCACTCGGCCCGTGGCCACGGTGCCCCGTCCTGAAATGGAGAACACATCCTCGACTGGCATCAAGAAGGGCTGATCCACCGCCCGGACGGGTACGGGGATATAAGAGTCCACCGCTTCCATCAGCTCTAAGATATTTTTGAACTCTTCG
>JAPUIH010000232.1 GCA_027297205.1 SAR324 cluster bacterium
AAGGGTAAGCGCCGCGGGGCAGGCCCGCTGCCCCACGGCTTGCAGGGCAGCCGCTCCGTCTTGTGCGTGCCTCAAACGCGCTGTGGCAGGTAGTCCGGGAGATGGAGCGCTGCCTGCTGCGCGGCGAAAGCCCCGCTGGATCGTCAACGGGGTGATGGTGTAGAGGGATGGGCGGTAATCCTGCTTCCAGGAGGGGGGATTAGCCGGATGCGAGAAACAGGGTGGTCACGATCTCCCCCGCGAGACGTTGCAAGCCGTGGTTGAGGGCTTCGCGCAGAGGCCGCGCATCGTCTTGCGCCCAGTTTAGAAACTCCAGCGCCTGGCTGCTCTGGTGAGTGAAGTCTTTGCTATACAGTTCGGATCGATCATGCAGGTTCAGCAGGCGCACCCGAGCCTTGATGCGCAAATGCAGCGGGGGATTCACCATGGGCTTTCGGCCCAGGCTCACCGCCACGATGCGCAACTCCAGCACGGAGTCCAGGCCCAGCCCGATTAGGGCGGCGTAATTCCAGGCCCCGCCGGCCCGAGGGAGATCGCCCTCCCGCAGGGGCAGGAGAGTGTAGCCCCCGGCGCGGGTTCGCGCCTCTTCCACAAAGCGTTGCAGCAGCAGAGGCTGGTAATGCGGCCCGGCCAGCGCGGCGGCAATGGCGCGCTGGGCGGCATGCACCTCTTGCTCGGGTTTGGCCACCGCCGTGCCGTATATGGCGCCACCGGTGGCGATATAAGGAGACAAAAACAGCGTTGCCAAGGCGCAGATCCCGGTGGGGTCCACATCCAGGCAGCCGGTGAAGGAGGAAGCGAGGGCGGCCCCGGCGCCGCTGGCCGCGGTCTTGACCTTGCCGCCAGGAATTGGCAGGAGCCGAATCGCCGGAGCCGGCCCGGGGGATGCGGCGCCGATTTTGCCCAGTCCGGCACGCATGGCCGCCGATGGCGGTGCGGGCGCGTCCGCGCTGCAACCCGTCAGCGCAGAGGCCAGGGCCAGCCCAGCCAGGATGATTGCGGTTCGCGGCATGGCATGTCCGATTGCGTGAAGTTGGCCCAGTCTCCCATCTTCAACCGTTGCGTAAAAGCGAAATATTCAGCACAACATCCCATGGGCTAACTTGCGGGGGGCGAAGCGCCCCCTGCCCCGAAAGCCAGACCTTGGGTAAATCGACTATGGGAAGAATGCTCCTGCTGGCCTGGTTGCTGGCCTGGTTGCCGCCGGGTATGGCCTTGTCCAATGAAATTGCGGAGGGGCCGTGGGAATGGATCCTCCCCTCCCCGCATGCCGGGAGCGTCTTGCATGGCGCCGATGCTTCCGTTGCGGCGCCGCGGCAGGGAGTGGCTTCACTGGAGGAGGGCGGGCAGGCGCCGAGGGATTTCGACCTTCTATTTTACGGCGGGAAGTTCAACGACAATACATTCCGCAAAATCCTTTTCAAGCAGGAAACCGAGTACCGCGATTCCTACGTGTGGGTGGTGGGGCTGAACTACAAGCTCGGGAAATTCATGGGGCCCGTAACCGTTGAGACGGAAGGATTGCTGGCGAAGCATACGGGTCTGCAGGATCAGTGGGAAGCCGATCTGCTGATCCTGATCCGCCAGCAATGGGTATGGGAAAACAGCTTCTCCTTCAGCATGGCGATCGGGGACGGATTTTCAATCGCGTCGAAGACTCCACGGCTGGAGCGGGAAGAGAATTCGAATGCCAAAGTCCTGCTGCAATTCCTGATGGTGGAGTTCGACTTCGGCCTGCCGTCAATCAGGGGCTGGCCGCGGTTTATGATGCGCATCCATCACCGCTCGGGCGTGTTCGGCACCTTCTGTCCTCGCACCTGCGGCTCGAATTTTGTCACCTACGGTTTCAAATATGCGTTTTGAAAATGCGGGGCCTATGCGCGCCCCATGCCGCCCCGCCCGGCGGGGTGGCCGGCCGTTTTCTGGCGCCACAATCGGCTATGTGAATTTGCGGCCGGTTGTAATAAGCAGGAGGACAATTTCAACACCCAACCTGCGGCGGGAGGCTTGCCATGGCTGCTCAGTTTCAAATTGAAGGAATCACGGCGTTCATCACCGGGGCCAACCGGGGCATCGGCAAGGCCATTGCCTCGCAATTCGCGAAGGCGGGGGCGAACCTGTTCCTGTACGACCGGCAGACCGATCAGCTTGCGGGCATCGTGGACGAGGCCCAGGCCCTGGGCGTGAAGGTGTTGCATCAGCAGGGCGACGTGACCAGCCCCGAGCAGGTCGAGCAGGCGGTGGCCGCGGCGGAGGACGGCCTGGGCCCAATCGACGTGCTGGTGAACGGCGCGGGCATCTGCCAGAGCATCCGCTTCCTGGATTACACTCTGGAGGACTGGAACCGGCTGATGGAAGTAAACGTGGCGGGCACCTTCCTCTGCTCCCAGGCCGCCCTGCGCCGCATGACCCAGCGCGGCAGGGGCAAGATCATCAACCTCGCTTCCATTGCGGGTCGCATCGGCAGCAAGTACCGCGCCTCCTACAACGCCTCCAAGCATGCCGTGATCGGCCTGACCCGCTGCCTGGCCGTGGAGTTCGCCGATGACGGCATCACCGCCAACGCCATCTGCCCCGGCATGGTGGATACGGAAATGTTCGCCGGGGTGGTGGCGGGGGATGCGGAAATCAGCGGCGTGGACCAAGAAACGATGCTGGGCATACTGCAGCAACGGGCCCTGCAAAAGCGCCTGCTGCGCCCGGAGGAAATCGCCGGCCTGGCGCTCTTCCTGGCCTCCCCGGCCTCCGACGGCATGACCGGCCAGGCCCTCACCTACTCCGGCGGCATCGTGATGCAGTAAGGGATGGGCGGCAGCCATGCGCCGTTGCGTGGCAATCACGCCGCATGGGAAGCACCCAACCTCTCGTTGCCCTGAGATCCGGCAATCTCGTTCAGGCGATCGGCCAGCCCGCCAAAGTCTTCCGCGGGTTGCCGGGTTCCTCCGGAAACCCTGCCGGGAATTTTCGAGCGGCGCGGCTTTGCATGAACCCACGGCTTTTTCTGCACCCACGGCACGGCAGGCCCGGCCAGGCGCGCCATCAATTCCACACGGAACTTCATACGGAGAACTGTCCGATGGCCATCAGCAGCAAACGGATCGAATTCACCGGCTCGGGTGGGGAAACCCTGGCCGCGAGGCTGGACCGGCCCCTCGGCCCTCCGGCCGCCCATGCCCTGTTCGCCCACTGCTTTACCTGTTCCAAGGACATGTTCGCCGCCGCCCGC
>JAPUIH010000233.1 GCA_027297205.1 SAR324 cluster bacterium
GTGAGATTGATTCATGCAGTAAATTCCTTGGATATTGAACAACCGCATTTTCTCGCGCCAGAACCAGCTTTTGTACTGGTCCAGGTTGACCAGGCGCTTGATTTCCTTGAACCGGCATTTCCCAGATGGAGCCGCCAATACAGCCCTAACAACGCCTCGTACCCTCGATACCACAATTTTGAAAGCGGAATCCATAGGCGCGCATAGGCCTCATATTCCGCGGCTTGATAGGGGTCAATCTCGTAGCGCAGGTAGCGAATTATCCTGGCATGATCGGGTAACGTGTGATTGGGAATCGAGATTGCGAACAACTAGTTAACATAATCCTGCTTAATATCGCAAATTTATGTTTCTCACCATTATAATAGCCATTTACGGACATTTTTACTCTTAATGCGCCAGGGGTATCTTCATCGCGTCGTGCCCCACATCTCAATTTATCCCCCGCGGCGATCCCACCGGATCACGAGATATGCGGCATGATTTCTTCGGAGATTCGATGCAGATTTTCCAATTTTTCGGCTTCGCTTTTCCCCGGCGTATAGACGATGAACTCGTCCGCCCCCTGTTCCCGATAGGATAACAGGTCTTCCACGATCTGACCGGGTCTTCCGGACATGGGCCGCGTCCGGTCTTCCGTAAAATGCAGATGGGTCTTCGGTGTGATGGTGATGGAGGCCGGATCGCGGCCCCGTTCCCCGCAGAGTTTTTCCAGCAGCTCACGCCGCTCCCCAAGTTCCAGAGGATTGAGTTCCGCCGGCGGCGTGAGCACCACCGGATGCCACACGTCGCCGAATTCCGCAACACGGCGCAAGGCCCGGCCCGTATTCCCTCCAATCCAAATCGGAATGCCCCCTTTCTGGGCAGGTTTGGGCGAGGCAATCAGGTTCTCGTAGTTGAAATAGCGCCCGGCGAAAGCGGGCACTTCCTCGCTCCATAAATTGGCGAAAATGCGCAGATATTCGTCCGTGCGTGCGCCGCGCTCGGCAAACTGATCGCCCAGCCCGAGCGCCTCGAATTCTTCCCGCCACCAGCCCGTGCCCGCGCCCAGAAATAGCCGCCCCCCGCTGAGGGCATCCACCGTGGCGAACCACTTCGCCGTTACCAGCGGATTACGGTAGGGGAGAATGAGCACGCTGGGACCGATGCGTATGCGCTCCGTCTTTCCGGCCACGAATCCAATCAGCCCCAGGGTATCGTTCCAGGGCGTCCATGCCTCGAGATCGATTTCGCCCGTTGCGCTGTAGGGGTAATTCCGGGTCTGCTGGCGTACCAGTACGATATGGTCGCTCACGCCGAGGGAGGAAAATCCCAACCGGTCCGCGGTGACAGCAAAACGAATCATGTTTTCCGGGGTGGCTTGCGGGCCACGATTGTCCAGATTGAGACCGATTTTCACAGGCCCTCGCAGGTTAAGAACAATCCGTTCATCCCATGCCGCGCAAACCACACCATAGTAATAAATGCTTGTAGATTGCCGATTGTTTGTAAGCAGGCAGTCGCCGGGGTGTCGCGCATCTCTGTCTTAATCAGGAAACTATGCGCCCAATACCTCGGCCATCTTGGACCCGATCTGATCCAGTGTTTTCACCACGTGGAATCCCGCCGCCTCCAATGCCTCCATCTTCTCTGAGGCGGTGCCCTTGCCCCCGGATATGATCGCTCCCGCGTGACCCATCCTGCGGCCAGGCGGCGCCGTTTGGCCCGCGATGAAGCTTACGATCGGTTTATCCACATGGGCCATGGCGAATTCCGCGGCTTCTTCTTCGGCGCTGCCCCCGATCTCCCCGATCATTACAATGGCCCGCGTGCCAGGGTCCCCCTGAAACAGGGTGAGGCAATCCACAAAGTTGGTGCCGTTTACCGGGTCGCCACCAATGCCGATGCAGGTGGATTGTCCCAGGCCCTGATTGGTGAGTTGCCACACGGCCTCATAGGTGAGTGTGCCCGACCGCGAGACCAGTCCCACATCCCCTGCTTTATGGATGTAGCCGGGCATGATACCGATTTTGCATTGGCCCGGCGTAATGATGCCTGGACAATTCGGCCCGATCAGCCGGCTTTCCCGTGCCCGCACATAGGGCACGGCCCGTACCATGTCCAGCACCGGCACACCTTCGGTGATGCAGATAATCAGTTTGATGCCCGCATCCGCCGCCTCCATAATCGCATCGGCCGCAAAGGGCGGGGGCACGAATATCAATGAAATGTCCGCCCCGGCCTGCGCCACCGCTTCGCTGACCAGATTGAATACAGGCAGCCCTTCGAACTGCTGCCCTCCTTTGCCAGGGGTTACACCCGCCACTATCTTGGTGCCATACTCGATGCAGGCCTTTGCGTGGAGCGCCCCCTGTGCGCCTGTAATACCCTGCACTACCACCCGGGAGTTGCTATCCACCAATACCGCCATAACACTCTCGACTCGTTAGATGTTTCCCGCGGCGGCCACGGATTTTTCCGCGGCTTCCCGAAGGCTTTGTGCCTTCAACAGGCGGTCCCCCATCCCGGAATTTGCTATAATTTCGTTGCCACGATCCGCGTTCGTGCCCTCCAACCGCACCACCACCGGGATGGAAAGGCCCACATTCTTAAACGCAGCCACCACGCCCTCCGCCACGACGTCGCAGCGCACGATGCCACCAAATATGTTGATGAGAATACATTTGACGTTCGGATCCTTGCTGATGATGCGAAATGCGGTTTCCACTCTTCCCTGATCCGCCCCGCCCCCAATGTCCAGAAAGTTCGCGGGTTCGCCCCCCACCGCCTTGATCATATCCATCGAACCCATGGCCAAGCCCGCCCCGTTGACCATGCAGCCGATGTTGCCGTCGAGCTTGATGTAACTCAGATCGGCGTCGGCGGCTTCTATTTCCAGCGCCTCCTCCTCGTCCAAGTCCCGCAATTCCTCCAGGGCCTTGTGCCGGAAGAGCGCACTGTCGTCAAAAGTGACCTTCGCATCCAGAGCCAGGGCCCGGCCGTCTCCAGTGAGCACCAGCGGATTGATTTCCACCAAGGAACAGTCCTCTCCCTCGAAGGCGCGATACAAATTGCCAATCAGCGCCGCCGTGGGGCGCACGAGTTTCGCATCGGCCTTATCCACCTGCAGCCCATAGGCGAGCCGGAGGGATTGATAAGGCAAAAGACCGGCCGTGGGGTCGACGTCTTCCCGTAGAATCTTTTCCGGTGTTTTCGCGGCCACCTCCTCTATTTCCATGCCGCCTTCCGTGGAAGCCAGCACCACCACGGCCTGCGTGTTCCTATCCACCAGTATCGACAGGTACAGTTCCTTGCGAATGTCCATGCCTTCTTCGATCAACACTTTTTTCACAGTCTGCCCTTCGGCTCCTGTCTGGTGGGTGACCAACTGCATACCCAGAATCTGCTCCGCGTTCCGCCTTACTTCCTCCAAATCCGAGCAGATTTTCACACCGCCTCCTTTTCCACGGCCTCCGGCATGAATCTGTGCCTTTACGACCCACACAGATCCCCCCAGCCCACGGGCCGCAGCCTCCGCCTCGGTGGCATTTTCCACGACTTCGCCCCTGGGCACCGGCACTCCATATTGCCCCAAAATCCGCTTCGCTTGATATTCGTGTATTTTCATTTGGCCTTGTGGCATGAATTACTGTCCGGCGTCGAATCCGTCATCCTATATAGACTGGAACCTGGGAGTGCGCAACTTCCCGCGTGACGCTCAGGGAATCAAATGGCCCCGACGGGTTTCCATTCCCCACTGATTGTTTGAACGCAGCACCCGCGGACATGCCCCTTGCAGGCGGCGTTGCTGTCCTCATTGATCCTCCGCCCGAGCGGTGGACCCATTGTGAAAGACTCATGCTGGTAGATTTCTTTCGACGGCGGAACATCTATTACGGCTGGGTGGTGCTTGCCGTCACTTTCGTCACCATGTTTTTTGTAATGGGATTCCGTATTTCCTTTGGCGTGTTTTATGTGGTCATTCTGGACGAAACGGGCTGGACCCGTGCCGATACGGCTGGAATTTTTTCCACTGCCATGATTGTTTATGCATTTTCCTCCATGCTCGCGGGAGCCATGTTTGATTGGCTGGGCCCGCGGCGAATATTCCCCATCGGTTCCTTGCTGCTGGGCGGCGGCCTCATGCTTTGCAGCACCATCCAAACCCTATGGCAATTTTACCTCTACTACGGCGTGCTGGTGGGCCTGTCTTACTCGCTGATCGGCTTCATCACGCACATGGCCTACATCCCCAGGTGGTTTATTAAAAACCGGGGCCTCGCCTCGTCATTAGGCCTGTCCGGGATGGGAGTGGGCGCCCTGGTGATAGCCGTGCTCAGCGAACAAATGCTGGTCTGGCTCGGGTGGCGCACCACCTTTTTCATTTTCGGCGCTACGATGTGGCTGGTGCTGACACCGCTGACGATAATTTTTCACCGGGAGTCCCCCCAGAGCATCGGCCTCAGGCCCGATGGACGGCCCGGCACAAGCCATTCCCCCGCCGAAGCGCAGGCAGCGGGCCCCACCCTGCTGCAATCTGTGCGCAGGCCCGTATTCTGGATGTTATTCACAGCCGTGCTTACGATCGGCATGGGCAGCATGACCATCGTGGTGCATCTCACACGGCTGCTGGTGGATGCCGGCTATGCGTTCTCCATTGCAGCGGCCCTGCTGGGCCTCACCGGATTGCTTCGCTCCCTGGGAGGAATGTTTTGGGGCGCGCTTTCCGACCGTGTGGGGCGCGCACCGTGCATATGGGCGGCAAGCCTGCTCGGATTTATTTCACTGATACTGCTGATTGCCATGGGAAACTCCCAGAATAATCTGTTGCTGGGTGGATTCATCCTGCTCTGGGGGATGGGATTTACGGGCATTCCTCCCCTCTACGCCTCCACTGCCGCGGATATATTTCAGGGCCGGCACTTTGGCAAAATCCTGGGCACCCTGGACCAAGGCTTCGGAATCGGTGCCGCGACAGGACCGTTCCTGGCGGGATGGATCTACGACAATTACGGCAGTTACGAGCCCCTTTTATGGATTTTAATGGGCGTGGTGCTGCTCACGGCAAGCAGCCTCTGGAGCGCTACCCTTAGCCTGCCTGGCCGGACGGCCGGAGGCGTGAAATAAATCCGTGGGCGCAAGTCCCTTATTCAGTTGCCAGCATCCCGCATTGTTAGGGTGTTTGACTTCGCTTCGTGGGAATGTCATACGAAACCTAATGTACAAGCCGGTGTTTCGGTGCCACGGGGGACAGTTACGCCCGCAAACAGGGGAAGGGAATTGGACTTTCATCATAGACACTGCAAACCTTGCCCGTATCTCTTCTCGCTCGTTCTGATATAATCTTTCGTAAATGAACCCATTCGATCTCTCCGACAAAACGGCGGTGGTGACTGGTTCCAGTTTGGGTATTGGCCGCTCTATCGCCGAACATATGGCCCGTGCCGGAGCGCGGGTTGTCATCTCCAGCAGGAAGGAAAAGGCCTGCCAGGAGGTCGCCGAGGCCATTAACCGCAACGGTGGCCAGGCCATTGCCGTACCGGCCAACGTGAGCAACCAGGACCATCTTGAAAACCTTATCGCGGAAACCAACAAGCAGTTTGGCCCCGTGGATATCCTGGTGTGCAATGCGGCCGCGAATCCGTATTACGGCCCGCTGACCGAAATAACCGACGAGGCTTATCACAAAACCCTGGACACGAATATCCTGAGCCTGATCCGGCTCTTCGGCCTCGTTGCAGAGGGTATGGCGGCCCGTGGGGGAGGCTCATTGATTGTGATCTCAAGCGTCGGCGCCGTGAAAGCGACTCCGAACCTGGGGGCGTACGCCATTTCCAAGGCGGCGAACCTCCAGGTTGTGCGCACCCTCGCGGCGGAATGGGGCGAAAAGCAAATCCGCGTCAACGCTATTTTGCCGGGACTCGTCAAAACCGAGTTTGCCCGGGTGCTTTGGGACAACCCCGATGCGGAGAAAAAGGCGAGCACGAGGCTTCCCCTGCGGCGCTTGGGGGAATCGGACGATATTGGCCCCGCGGCCGTATTCCTGGCCTCCCGGGCAGGCGAGTGGATGACTGGGCAATCACTGATAATCGATGGAGGCTCGCTGTTGCTGAACTAACCTCTGCCCTGGGCACGAGGACGGTGCGCACCCGCAGCCAACACCCGATGACTGAATCGAAAGAACCTCCAAGTCCCTATCCGCACCCGCGTTACACACGGGCCGGCCGCATTTCGCTTGCGGTCTTTCTCCCGCGCTGGGAGTCACAACCCCTCAATACGCGTACCGCCGCGGCGGCCAGCATGATCGCAGGCAGCTTTGTGCGAACGTGCAATGTCCCGGGGGCATTGTTCCACGGCTGGCCACTCCCGTTGCGAGCCTGCCGTGGAATTCAACATACCGTTCCTTCGCAATTAATCAGAACCCGAATTCGCCACAACCGTATTTACTTGATAGAGAGGCGAGTTTCTCTACTTTAGAAAGGAGCTAATAACCAAGTGGACATTCCTTTATTGGAATTGATTGGCATAGGCATCTGTTTGTTGTTTTCGGGCTTTTTCTCGGGATCGGAGACCGCCTTGACCTCCCTTTCCGATGTGAAAGTGCATCAGTTGATCGAGGAAAATCCCAAATGGGGCAAAGCCCTTCGCCATTGGCAGAAAAACCACAACGGCATCCTGGCGACTATCCTCATCGGAAACAACCTCAGCAACATAACGGCAGCCGCCCTGGCGGCGGATTTGGCCAGCGGGTATTTCGCCCAGAACGCGATTCCGATCGCAATCGGTGTGATGACATTCCTGCTGCTCTTCACGGGCGAGATTACGCCCAAGGCATTTGCGCGCAGGTATTCCGAAATGGTGGCGCTGCCCCTTATGCATGTGGTGCTGGTGTTCCACATGTTGTTTTATCCACTCACCTGGGTGCTGACACACTTTATCCGGTTGCTATTCCGTCTGGTCGGAGGAACGGGGGAAAACCGCTCTATTGTCACGGAGCAGGACATCGAGTACGCGGTCAGCCTTGGACGCAGGGAAGGAGCCATCGATAAGGACAAGGAGCATTTGCTCAGCTCCGTGTTCGACTTTACCGACACCACGGCCAAGGAAATCATGGTGCCACGCACGGATATGCTGACTCTGTTCGTGAATACGCCCTATGACGAGGTGATGCAGATTTCCCTTGAATCCGGGTTCAGCCGCATTCCCGTGAAAGAGGAAACCATCGACAATGTGGTGGGAATTTTTTACACGAAAGACTTGTTGCCCGCCCCCAAGGCCCAGCAGAAAGGCAAGTTCCTGCGCTCCCGCATGCGCCCGGCGGTGTTCATACCCGAATCGAAAAAGATCAGCGAGGTTCTGAAGCTATTCCAAAAGGACCGCTTCCATCTGGCAATCGTGGTCAACGAGTTTGGCGGTACCGAAGGTATCGTGACCATGGAAGACATCATCGAAGAATTGCTCGGGGAAATTCAGGACGAGTTCGACATCGAGGAAAAACGGCTGATGGAATTGTCCGATGGGTCCTTCGTTGCCGATGCGCGCATTGACATCGAGGAATTGGAGCAGGCCTTGCGCATCGATTTTCCCGAGGAGCGTGAATACGAAAGCCTGGGCGGATTCTTGATGGAACAAGCAGGCGACGTACCAGCCGTGGGATGGCGTCACAGCTTCAAGAAATTCGATTTCAGCGTTACGGAAGCCGACGTCAATAAAGTGATCAAGGTGCATATCCTGCGCAGTCCTTACGCGGAACCGAAAGTTTCCACCGACTCCGATTCGGACGATGCACAGAACGTGGAGGCCTCGGGCGAATAGCGGCGCTCCACGTCCGCGGCAGCCGGATGGCGGCCCGCTAATGCGTAACATTTTGCCCTATTTGAATTGAAATTTATTTTCCACGGGTCTAACCTAGCCAAGAGTAAGAGGTTACAATAATCCCAACCGCCGCACGCGCACCCCGCGGGTGACCTGTGGTGCAAGTAGGAGCAATAGGATGTTTTTCAAGTCCAAGAAAATGACGCGCGCGGAGCCGCCACAGGCCACCGGAGATGCACCGCATCAACACTCTCCCGTCCAGCCTCCGGCAGCCGACAATGGGGCTGCCGTGGCCCTGACCCATGTTTGGGTGGATGCACCCAATGCGGTAAAGCTGAAAATCAACCGTATGTTGCTGCCCCTGGGAGACAAAAAGACCTTCGAGAATGTGGGTCAAACCGGAGACGCACCCCTGGCCAAAGCGCTGTTTGCCGTAGAGGGGGTCATCTCCGTGGAGCTGGAAAGCGCCATGATCACTGTCTTTATGGACGAGGATGGAGATTGGGAAAATATCATTGCAAAGCTCACACCTGCTATCTCGGAACATTTCACTAGTGGACAACCGGCGATTGAAGACAGCCGGTCCGAGCAAGAAACTACGTCCAAGAAATTCAAATTCGGATTCAAACAAGTGCCGAGCCGCACACCGGAAGAACAGATGCAGATAATCAAGGAACTGCTCGATTCGGAAATTAATCCCGCGGTGGCTTCCCATGGCGGTTTTTTCACCTTGATCGACGTACAGGACAATAACGTATATGTGCAGCTTGGCGGGGGGTGCCAGGGCTGCGGAATGGCGGATGTAACCCTGCGCCAGGGGGTGGAACAACGCATGAAGGAGGTCTTGCCGGAAATGGTCGCTTTGATTGACACGACGGATCACGCGGCGGGCAACAATCCTTACTATCAGGCCGGGAAATAGCGCCTCCCCCGGTTGCATTATGGGATGGGCACCTTTATCCAATCCGGAACCGCAATTCACCGTGCGCCTGCCGCAACGCCCTCTCCACGGTTTGCGGCAAGTCCCCCTTGGCAAATATAAATCCCAGATATCGGTGGCCTTCCGGCAGCGGGACCACGGGCTGACTGACGGGAATCGTGATCTCCACGTCCTCGATCCCCGGCACGGCCCGCGCATCTTCAATTCCTGTGACAGATTGCAGCTTCCCCTTTCCGGGAATGGGTATCATCATCACCCCGGCGGCGCGCTGCTCCCGTTGCACATCGCCGGGGAAGCCCCCGACCGCCTTCATCAGTATTAATTCCTCCAGGGACAGCCCGGTACTGAAGGTTAGAATCCGCGAGCAATGTCCTCCAATGGAGCGCGGCGCAACCTCCAGCAATACCGGATGGCCAGCTTCAATACGCATTTCCACATGGATCGCGCCGGTGCGCAGGCCCAGCGCCGTCACGGCCGCTTGGGCCTCTGCTTCGGCGGCCTGTTGTATGGCAATCGGATGGCGGGACGGCGTAACAAGCAATGTTTCCTCAAAATATGGTCCGTCGAGCGGGTCGGGCTTATCCATGAATGCCAACAACTTGAACTTCCCCTCCTCCAACATTCCCTCCAGGGAGACCTCCGCTCCCGGAATAAAGCTTTCCACCAACAGCCACTGCGCATCCTCCCCTCCGGCGGCCATAATTTCCGGATCCCGCAGCAATTTGGTAATCCTAGAAAAGGCGGCAACGAACTCGTCCTGATTGTCAGCGCGGATCACGCCCCGTCCCGCGGAGAGAAACAGCGGCTTCAAGACGCAGGGATACGGTATTTGCTGGGCTACCTGATGTGGGTCGGAGGAAACCGGGAATTTCCGGAACCATGGCGCGGCAATCCCAGCGGTGGAAGTGATTTCCCTAAACATGAACTTGTTGCGCGAGGCAACCGCGGATTCCTCCGGGTTGGCCGGCAGCCTCAGCCTGGCCGCCACCCGCGACGCAAGCACCGTGCCTTCATCCTCCACGGCCACCACGCCGTCCAGCGGTTGCTCAAGGTGAAATTCGGCGGCGGCCCTGGCTCCATCCTCCACATCCTGGAAGTTCAGTTCCAATGTGGAGCGCGGCCGAAATTCCGCGAGTACGCTGGGTTTGTCGGACCCAACCACGAGGTCCACCCCCAGTTTTCCAGCCGCGGCAATAAAATCAGGCGCACGGTAGGATTCGGATTTCATCAGCAATAATATGCGTTTTACGGCTCGAATATGTTTCACTGCAATGTTCCTGCTGCTGTTTTAAACCTAAATACATCATTATAGACTTATTTCTCCCCATACATTCCCCAATATCATGGACGTTGGCTCTGGAAGCCGAGAAATTTGTTCATCGGCCAGGAAACCAGGGATTGAATGTAAATCAGACTTTACACTTTGCGCCTGCTACACCCCGCCTCCAGTCAATAGCCTGTCCGGCTCCGGTGAATAAGCTGAGCGATCAGATTGTTGATGAATTTTTCTTCCGGATTGAAAGCAGATAAGCACAGTCGCCACATTCGCTGATACAACGCGGGCTGCGCGGTCCCGGCCTTCGTTTTTCCAACCTAAAACCGAATTTTTCGGCTTGCCTCGGGCATTGTTTTCTAATTTACCGTATGGTCCCGGCACTCCATGCTTAGTCGAAATCTGGGACTTGCTCCTTTCCATCCTGGAAAACGGGCGCGTCGTCCTGCACGGGGTCACGGAACCGACGCGAATCAACGAGGACGTCCGGGAATTTTGCCTGGGGCTGAGTTCCATCGGCCGAAGGAGCTACCAGGACGGGAAGCATTACCGCCGCCGCAAGCGTTGGCCGGCATAAATAAGCCCCGCCGTCCGGCCTGCCGGGAGCATCAGGTGGGGGCCGGTGGGCGGAGCGGGTTTTTGTTGATATTTGCCCTTTGGCGGGAATAGAGTCTTTCCCAATCGACCTCGTTTTGGTAAGGTGCGCCGATCCTCGGGACCTTGCGCACCGCAATTTGAATTCGTATGCTCGGCATCATGCGGGCTGCAGATCCATAGGACCTTACGTATCGAAATTCCCGGCTTTCCCCGAGAGGCCTTTGGCGCGGCCGACATTGGACCCGCTCAAAGGAAAAAGGGGTTCAACCGACCCGATTGCAAAGGTCGTGCAGTGTCTTTTTTCCGGACGGAGTGCCTGGTGGAGGAGGTGCCGGGCCAGCGAAGTCCTCACTGAAAAAATAGGAGAACGTCACCATGGCCGTGAGCATCAATGTAGAGGTCAATGGGGTCGCCGAAGAGGGCAGCGTCGAACCCCGTTTGCTGCTGGTCCATTTCCTGCGGGAAAACCTGGGACTAACCGGAACCCACGTGGGATGCGAGACCTCCATGTGCGGCGCTTGCACGGTGCTCTTGGACGGGCAGGCCGTGAAATCCTGCACCCTGTTCGCCGTCCAGGCCGATCAGGGCAAAGTCACTACGGTGGAAGGGTTGAAAAAGAACGGTCAGTACCACCCGGTGCAGGAGGGCTTTTGGGAGGAACACGGCCTGCAATGCGGTTTCTGCACCCCGGGGATGATCATGGCGGTTTGCAATCTCCTGGAGCGCAACCGCGATCCCAGCGACGAGGAAATCCGGCGCGGCATCGAAGGCAATCTCTGCCGTTGCACCGGCTATCAGCACATTTTCAACGCCATCCGCTACGCGGCGAAAAAAATGCAATAAAGCGCTCGAAACAGCTTACGCGAGGATTTCCACCCTGCTCACCAAGGGAGAAGAACGATGGTTGCGACCCCGAACATGATCGGCCAGAGAATAAAACGAAAAGAAGACCCGCGCTTTATCACCGGAACGGGCAAATTCACCGACGACATCAAGCTCTTCGGCATGCTCCACATGGCCCTCCTCAGGAGCGACCGCGCTCACGCAAATATCAAAAAACTGGACGTCGCCAAGGCACAGAAAATGCCCGGGGTCGTGGCGGTTTACACCGG
>JAPUIH010000234.1 GCA_027297205.1 SAR324 cluster bacterium
TGGAATGATCGAAATTCCGGGCAAGCCTATCAGCACCGCATGCGCCCTGCCAAGAAAGAAGGGGGGGCACGCTAGCCATTGGGCGTCAATCATATCTGATACACCGCTTCTCTTTCGCGAGGGGAACCCACCGCATTAGCCGATGCAATCTCCTCGCGGATTTGCTAAAACTCCATAATATCGCCAGAGACGGCACATAGGCCCCACGGGGCCGGATGGTGGCCTGACCCTGCGCGGCAGCCATGACACTGCGTAGCAGCCATGACCCAGCGCAGCAAATTCCGGCCGGCGGGCAATGCAATCACGAGTGCGTTTCCCTATCCGGCCCACCCACGGACAATGCAAACCTTAGCAGTGAGGATGCCCCATGCGCGCGGTGGTCTTTCTTGGTGACAGGGAATTGGAATTGCGGGAATTCGAAGACCCCACGCCGGGACCGGGCGAGGTGGTGCTGGAAATCAAGGCTTCCGGCATGTGCGGCAGCGACCTGAAGTTCTACCGCGCCCCGCGCGA
Source organism: SAR324 cluster bacterium (assembly GCA_027297205.1). GTDB lineage: Bacteria > SAR324 > SAR324 > SAR324 > JACQKK01 > JAPUIH01. The sequence goes on from JAPUIH010000234.1 coordinate 514, forward strand.
CGGCAGCGGCGGCGCGAGCGCCCTGGGGCTGGGCGGCGATGGAGGGCCGGTGATCGCGGGGCACGAGCCCTGTGGCGTGGTGGCGGCGGTGGGCGAAGGGGTGACGGAGGCCCAGGCGCGCATCGGGCAACGGGTGATGAACCACCATTACGCCGGATGCGGTGTCTGCAATCACTGCCGCGTCGGCTGGTCCCAGCTTTGCGCCGCGGGCTTCGTGGTGTATGGGGTGACCGGCAACGGGGGTCACGCCCCGTACATGAAGGCCCCGGCCCGCACCATGGTGCCTTTGCCTGAGCAATTGTCCTTCGAGACCGGCGCGGCCGTTTCCTGCGGCACGGGCACGGCCTTCGGCGCCTTGCGGCGGCTGGGCTTGTCGGGCCGCGACACGATCGCCATCCATGGACAAGGCCCGGTGGGGCTGAGCGCCACCCAACTTGCAAAGGCCATGGGGGCGCGGGTGATCGCGCTGGACGTGGGCGCGGAGCGGCGGGCCCTGGCCAGGGACTTCGGGGCGGACACGGTGATCGACCCCTCCCAGGACGATCCCGTGGAGGCGGTGCGGGAACTCACCCACGGCGCCGGGACCGACCTAGCCCTGGACTGCAGCGGCGCGCCCGAGGCACGGGTGGCCGCGGTAAGGGGCACACGCACCTGGGGTACCGTCGCATTCGTGGGGGAGGGCGATACGGTTACCCTGGACGTAAGCCAGGACCTGATCCGCAAGCAGATTACCATCATCGCATCCTGGACTTTCAGCAGTGTCGGACAGTCCGAGTGCGCCCAGTTTGTTGCGGACCGGGGCATCGCGGTGGATCATTTGTTCACACACCGCTACAGCCTCGATCAGGCCGAGGAGGCCTACAAACTTTTCGACACCCAAACCACCGGCAAGGGCGTATTTCTGCCATAGGATTGGTTGCGCACCGCCGAAGTTGATCAGCAAGGTTCCGTAAAATATGGCAGAAAAGCTCTTCCCCGCCACAATTGTGGGCAGCTACCCCCAGCCCGGCTGGCTGATCGACAAAGAGAAACTTTCCAAGATGGTGCCGCGGGTGCCGGAAAAATCCCTGTGGCGCATTCCGGAGCCCATGCTGGAGCAGGCCCAGGACGACGCGACCATACTGGCTATCCGGGATCAGGAACGCGCGGGACTGGACATCGTCTCCGATGGGGAGATACGCCGGGAGAGCTATTTCAACCGCTTCGCCAACGCCCTGGAAGGCATCGACCTGGACAGCCCGGGGGAGGCGCTCAACCGCCGGGGCGAAATGCAGATGGTGCCGCGGGTGACAGGCCCGATCCGCCGCGCACGGCCGGTGGAAGTGCGGGACCTGGAGTTCCTGCGCGCCAACACGGACCGCAAGGTGAAAATGACCGTGCCCGGCCCTTTCACCATGACCCAGCTGGCCCAGGACGATTATTATGGAGACGAGCGCGCCCTGGGCCTAGCCTACGCCGAAGCTGTGAAAGCGGAAATCAGGGATCTGTTCGCGGCGGGGGCTGACCTGGTGCAGGTGGATGAACCCTACATGCAGAGCCAGCCGGACAAGGCGCGGGAGTACGGCGTGGAAGTGCTCAGCCGGGCGCTGGAGGATGCCGCCGGAGCGACTTGTGTGCATATTTGCTTCGGCTATGCCCAACTGGTTGAAGGCAGGCCCTCCGGTTATTCCTTCCTGAAGGAATTGGCGCACACGCCCTGTCAGCAGATATCCATCGAAACCGCCCAGTCCAATCTGGACTGCGCCGTGCTAAAGGAGATTCCGGAGAAATCTATCCTGGTGGGAGTGCTTGACCTGTCGGACAAGAACGTGGAGCCGCCACAGACCGTGGCCGCGCGCATCCGCCGGGCGCTCGAGCATATCCCCGCCGAACGCATCATCGTTGCGCCCGACTGCGGCATGAAATACCTGCCGCGTGACTCGGCCTTCGGCAAGCTCTGCTCATTGGTCGAGGGCGCCGCGCTGGTACGCGCCGAGCTAACATGATCCCCGCAATTCCGCTTTTATGTTCGTAACACGTGAAGAACTGACCCTGGAACGGGTGGCCCGTTCCATGCGCC
>JAPUIH010000235.1 GCA_027297205.1 SAR324 cluster bacterium
GGCATTAGGAGGCTTGGCGGTGTGGACCCAGCTGGCCTTGCTCCTGACCACCCTGCATGTGGTGAATGGCGCGCTGCTGTTGGGCACGGCGGGGCTGTTGACCCTGCGCGCGGCGCGCCTGGAATTTGCCAGCGGGGTGCAAGGTTGAGCGCCGGGCGGAAATTGGAGACCGCGGGATGACTCCGAGCGAGAAAATATCATTCGCCGCCGCGCTGTCCACGAGGTTCCACGACTTGCTCGTGCTGGGAAAGCCCCGCATCACCCTGATGGTGCTTGTGGCCACGGCGGTGGGTTATCTGCTGGCCGCCGCCCTGCTGCCTGAATGGGGCCATCTGGGGCGGGTGTTGTTGGGGACGCTGTTGGTCAGTGTGGGCATCAATGCCCTCAACCAATATATGGAACGGGATACGGACGGACTGATGGCACGCACCAGGAGCCGCCCCCTGCCCGCGGGGCGCATGCGTCCCCGCACGGTATTGGCCTCCGCGGTCGCCTCCAGTCTGGCGGGCGTGGCGCTGCTGGCTTATTGGGCCAATCCCCTTGTGGGCCTGATCGGCGCCCTGGTCGTGATCACTTATCTGCTATGTTATACCCCTCTCAAGCGGCAGAGCGGACTCAACACCCTGGTAGGAGCGATTCCGGGCGCACTGCCGCCGGTGCTGGGATGGGCCGCGGTGCGGGGCGAGGTAGGACTGGAGGCATTGGCGCTCTTTCTGATATTGTTCATGTGGCAGCCGCCCCATTTCTTGGCCATCGCCTACCTGTATAGGAAGGATTATGCCCAGGCGGGAATGTCCATGCTGACCGTGCTGGATCCCAGTGGAAAAGCGACACGTCGCCAGCTGATTGTCTACAGCGCGACCTTGGTGCCCGTAAGCATGTATCCCACCATGATCGGCATGTCAGGGGTGATTTACTTTTACGGCGCATTGGGATTAGCCCTTTGTTTCCTGGCGGCGGCCATGGGTATGGTCTTATGGCCGGGGCGGGTGGCCGCGCTGATACTGCTCAAGGTATCGGTGGTGTTTCTGCTCCTGCTCTTTGGTCTGATGTTGTTCGATTCCCGGATTGCTTTCCACGACCATAGCCAAGGCCATGGTGCTGCTTCGGCACAGCCTGCCGCCCAAACCACGATCATCTGAATTTCCTCTCGATGCCCACTTCTTCCCAACCAAGCCCCTTACCGGATGCAGGGGAGGCCCCCGTCGAGGCAGCCGGCGCGGATAGCGCCATGATCCACATCGCTTCCCTGGGCTATCGCTTTGGCAGCCGGGTCGCCCTGGACGGCGTGACCTTTGGCGTGGCCGCCGGCGAACTCTTCGGTTTGCTGGGTCCCAACGGCAGCGGCAAGAGTACCCTGTTGCGAATCCTGACCAGCCTGCGTAGGCCCTCGCAGGGCGAGGCGGCCATTGACGGATGTGATGTGGCCAGCCGCCCCGCCGAAGTTCGGCGCCGGTTGGGAGTGGCCTTCCAGTCGCCCAGCCTGGACAAGAAGCTGTCCGTGGAGGAGAACATGCGTTTCCAGGGCTATCTGTTTGGCATGCGGGGCCGCGCCTTGGCGGAACGGGTGGATGAATTGCTGGAAAACTTCGGATTGCAGGACCGCAGGAAGGAGCGGGCGGAAACCCTCTCCGGTGGGCTCAAGCGCCGCGTGGAGTTGGCCAAGGCGCTGTTGCATGGCCCACGCGTCTTGCTGCTGGATGAGCCCTCCACCGGTCTCGATCCCGCCGCGCGCCGTGATTTTTGGGAAGTGTTGGGCGCCATGCGTGGCCGGGACGAGCTGACGGTGCTGGTGGCCACCCACCTCATGGATGAAGCGGAGCGCTGTGACAGAGTGGCCCTGCTGGATCAGGGGCGGCTGGTGGCGCTGGGCAAGCCTGGCGCCCTGAAGGATCGCATCGGGGGCGAAACGGTGAGCGTGGAGACGGCGCAGCCCGCCCTGCTTGCAAAAAAGATCGAAGACCGCCTGGGGTTGAAGACCAGGCTTGCCGGGGAGAGCGTGCGCGTGGACAGCCCGGACGCCGCGGGCACCGCACGCAAACTGCTGGATGCCTTTGGCGCCGAGGTGCAGGCCGTGCGGGTGGGCAGGCCCACCCTGGAAGACGTGTTTCTCACCCTCACGGGACGCGGGCTTGACGCGGGGGAAGAGGAGGCGCCATGAGAGGCAATACGGCCATCCTATTTGTGTTGCCGGTGTGGAGCCTGCTCATGCGGGAGATTCTGCGCTTCTTGCGCCAGCGCAACCGCATCATCGGCGCATTGGGAACGCCCTTGCTGTTTTGGGTGGTGCTGGGGGCTGGATTCGGCGACCTGCAGTTATTTTTTCCCGGCGCCCTGTTAATGGTGGTGCTGTTCACGGCGATCTTCGCTTCGATTTCCATCATCGAGGACCGCAACGAAGGTTTCTTGCAGGGCGTGTTGGTGGCGCCCGTGTCCCGCCTGGCCATCGTCTTGGGCAAGGTGTTGGGAGGTGCGATCCTGGGCTGCATGCAGGGAGTGATCCTGCTGTTGCTGGCCCCGCTCTCGGGCACGTCGTACGGACCTGTGGAATTCATAGCGGCCGTGGGAGTGATTTTCCTGATCGCCATGGCGCTGAGCGCACTGGGCTTTTTGTTTGCCTGGAGGATGGATTCGGTGCAGGGATTTCACGCCGTCATGAATCTGCTGCTGTTTCCCATGTGGATGCTTTCTGGGGCGTTTTTCCCGGCTTCGGGCGCCTCGACAGCGATTCAGTTGCTGATGACGGTCAATCCCCTCAGCTATGGCCTGGGCGCCCTGCGGCGGGTGCTCTACGGGGAGGCTATGGCCGACAGTCTGGGCGACCCGTCCCTGCTGAGCAGCCTGGGCGTGACCGTGGGTTTTGCGGTGCTCACAATGGCCGTGGCGGTATGGATGGCGGGACGTCCGGAGAAGAACTAGGCCGGTAGTCTCCATGCGATTGGTGGCATGTCAATGGAACTAAGCGACCTGGCCGCCCTGAACGCGGGACTGAACGGCATGGCCGGTGTATTGCTGGTGGGGGGGGTACCTCTGCGTGCGGCGGGGGCGTATCCCCGCCCATAAGGCGTTCATGCTTTCCGCCTTTGCCGCCTCCACCCTGTTCCTGGTATCCTATCCGGCCTGCCATTTTCACTATCCCACTACCGCCTATCAGGGTCAGGGTGCCGTGCGCTACCTGTACTTCTTTATTCCGATCACGCATGTCGTGCTGGCGATAGTAATTGTGCCGATGGCGCTGCTCACTCTCTCCCGCGCCCTGCGCGGGCGGATTGAGCGGCACCGGACCTTGGCCCGCCGTACCCTGCCCTTGTGGCTGTATGTTTCCGTCACAGGTGTGGTCGTCTACCTGATGCTCTATCAGTTTTAGGGGTAGCGCAGCACCAATCGGCCGAACGGAGTACTTGTTTCACCCGTATATGGATAAGATCAGGGCTTGGCATGGCGCGGCGGATTGAATCAAGTTTGATGCAGGACGATTCATGGCGGAATTGTTGGAATGGACGGACGGATTTCTAGTCGGCGTTGAGGAAATGGACCGTGAGCACCGCAATCTGCACAAGCTCACCAATACATTTCTCACCGCCTTCAAGGATGGCAAGGCGCAGAATATCCTGGACGTGGTGCTGAACGAATTGATCGAGTTTACGCGCAAGCATTTCAAGAACGAGGAAAGGCTGCTGCGCAAGATCGACCGCACCCAGTTTATCGCGCAAAAAGACATCAACGACGAACTTGTCATGGAACTGATGATGCTCAGGGACACCTACGTAGCCGGCAAGCTGGGCGTCGACGATATTACCCCTTTTTTTAACGATTGGATGCTTCGCCATCTGAAATCGGTTGGCAAGCTGGCCTACGGAATGGACGGGGACAATGAAGAGTGAGGCTGCGTGGCAGGTGCATGGCATCGACCCCCGGCGCGTGCGCGCGGTGGTGTTCGATCTGGGTGGGGTCTTTCTGAAAGGCACCGTGGACAATGTAATCCGCTTTGGAGAAAGCGTCGGGATGACCTCCGAGGCATGGCGCGTCATCCGCCATGAACTGTTCATCGATGGAGGCGCCTGGGACGAAGTGGAGCGGGGAGAGATGACCCTGGACACCTTCGCGGAAATCCTCAGCGGTTTTCTCGCTCGCCAGGGCATTCAGATCAATATGGAACGCGCCCGTAACTTTATGGGAAATCCCGCCGACAACATAATGATGCGCCTCCGTCCCGAGATCGTGGAGGCATGCCTAACGGTGCGGCGCGTCATGCCCACCGCGTTGTTGACCAACAACATCGCCGAATGGCGCGAACAGTGGCGTACGCGGCTTGATATCCCAGCGCTGTTCAACCAAGTGATTGACTCCTCCGAAGTAGGCCTGCGCAAGCCGGAGCCGGGCATTTACAAGCTGATGGAAGCGGCGCTGAACATGCCCGGGGAGGATTTGCTCTTTATTGACGATCTGGGCGTGAACCTCAAAGGCGCCCGCAATCTGGGCTGGCAAACCCTGAAATACGACGAAACGGCAAAGGTGCTGGAGGTGCTTTCCACCGTCACCAGCACCGCGCAGGGTTAGCGGGGCGGGCTGTAAGCCCGCTAGGTCACGTCGGGGGTTCTGGACAGGCGCAGCCGGGCACGGATCGTACGCGACAGGGCGTCAACACCCACGTTCAACAGCGCCGTGACGAAAATCAGCAGCAGGGCCCGGTCCAGCCGGATGTCCTGAATGGCGCTGTCCACGTAGAATCCCAGCGTATGAATGCCCAGCATGCCCAGGATCGCGGTTTCCCGCATAATGACTTCCCAGCGGTAGAAGAGAAAAGCCATGAACTGCCCGTACACCCGCGGCAGAATATCATAGCCGTACAGGTTGAGACCGCGCGGTGCATCGGGCCGGCTGGGCAGTTGGTCCGCATGGCGTCCGGTGAGATGGCCGATGATGGCTCCGTTGTGGATGGCCAGGGCCACGATAGCCGGCAGCATGGAAGGCCCCCAGATTTGCAGAAAGATGTAGGCCAGGATGTACTCCGGCGTAGACCGCATAACCACCAGGATTCCATGCCCCACCGCGCGGGCGGGACGGCTGAAGAACTTTCTCGATACCAAGGGGAAAACCACGAGTGTGATCATGCCCGTGCCCACCAACGCGATCTGGGTCAGCAACAGAGTGGCCACTACCGCGGGCAGGGCCTGGCCCATCAGCAATGACCAGCTCCACCCGCCCAGTGCGGCCAAGTTTTCCGCGCCCAAGCCTTCGGCGTTGCGCAGGGGGGCAGGCACGATATCCTCGCTGAAAAAACGCACCACGTTTTCCATGGATATGTCCACCGATCCCCAGAACAAGGCCAGCGCACCCAGCAAGTAGAAGGGCAGCAACCGCGGCCGCGCCCACCAGCGCAGGGTGGCGATGAGAATGTAAAAGAGGATCAGCAAAGCGGACACTTGCGAATATTGCCCCTGCCGAAAATAAGATTCCAGGTGAAAACCCAGGGTGGGCAGGCCCACGAATCCCAGCACCGCGCTGGAGCGCAGCCCGCATTCCAGCCGGTAAGAGGTATAGCTGATGATGTGGGCCCACACGTCGGGCAGGCGCGCAAAGAAAAACGCGGACACGTGCCCGCTGCCTCCCGGCAGCGCCCCCAGCGGCGCGGGGTCCGCCTCCTCCAGAATTTCCGAATACACCTTGGCGAAGATGCCCCCGTAGGGAAGAGCGATGGCCAGCAGTCCGGTGATGGGGTTCAGACCCAAGAATTGCAAGAGCAGCAAAGCCCAGAACAACTCATGCACCGAGCGCACCGCTGCGCAAAATACGCGCACCAGGGCAAGGTGGTACAGCAGGGCCAGGCCAAATCCGAGCAGCCCGCCCAGCGAAACCCCCACCAGCGCGAAAGCCACGGTTTGCAGGAGGCTTTCCACGAGCACGCCAAAGTCTAGGAAATTGGGCGTGACGGCGCCCAGTGCCATGCGGCCCAACTCCCGCCAGGGATGCTGGGTGTTGATCTCCAGATCGGCGAATACGATGCAGGCCAAGGCCGTGGCCACGAACAAGAGACTGGTTTTGACGGAAGAGGCGCGGTTCATGGCAGGACAAAGCCGCCCTCATCGCTTGGCGCGTAGAACTCGTCCAGTTCGCTGGCTTGCATGCCTCTGGTGGGGCGGTCGAATATGATGCGACCGTCTTTCAGGCCGATCAGGCGCTGGGTATAGGCCAGAGCCAGCGAAATATCGTGCATGGCCAGCACCACGGTCTCGTGGCCCGCTCTAATGGCATCCAGCACCACTTGGGACTGATGTGCATCCACCGCGGATACCGGCTCGTCCCCCAGCAGCGCCGGGCCGCCATGGAACAGCGCTCGGGCCACGCCGGTGCGCTGCTGCTGGCCGCCTGAAAGCTCACCGGTGCGTGTGAACAGCTTATCCTCCAGGCGCAGCCTGTTCAGGATGGGCAGCATCGCCTCCACTTCTTTGTTCATGGGGCGGATCAGATTGAGCAGATTGTACCAGGTGGCGTGATGGTGGAGGCGGCCGATGTAAATATTGTGAAACACCGACAGCGACCGCACCAGGGCCGAGTCCTGAGGCACCAGGGCGGCCTGATCTTTTTGCTGCGCATAGAGCAGACCCAGCAAGGTGGATTTGCCCGCCCCGCTGGGACCGACCAGCGCCACCCGTTCGCCGGCCTCGATGGACAAGTTGATGTCATGCAACACCTCCTTGCCGTTATAGCCGGCGGAAACGCCTTCTAGCTTAAAAAGAGCCATCAGTCGATCAATCCAATGGACTTGGCGGAATTCAGGATCGGCGTGTAGTCGCTATTGTTCGCGGGTACGAAGCTTTTGCGGGGGAACGCCTCCAACAGGCTGGGATCCTTCATATTGAGCAGGGCGCTTTGCACTTTATCGGTAAAGCCGCCGCCCCACCGTTGGTCCAGGTCTCCGCGTACGGACCACTGGTAATCGGGATAGGTGGGTGTGCGCCAGATAATGCGCACCATGGCCGGATCGATCCTGCCGGCCTTGATCTCGTTCTCCCAAACCTTGAAATTGACCGCCCCCACCTGGTAGGAGCCGCTCTGGACGAGCGCGATGGTGCGCGAATGGTCCCCACTGAAGCCCACCCGGCGGAAAGCATCGTCCGGGGATTTGCCCAGGTGCTTGCGTATGAAAAATTCGGGCATCAACCGCCCAGAGGTCGAGCCCTTTGAGCCGAAGGTAAAAGTCTTGCCCTCCATGCCTTTGGGAAATTCCTTTTGTTCCCGCAGGCCGGTGCTGGAATTGGCGATAAAGTACGTGACGAAATACTGGTCTTCATAGCCTTGGGCGATGGCCCGTGCGCCCCGCACCGCCCGCCTGGCCCGTACACCGGACAGGCCTCCAAACCAGGCCATTTGCACTTGATTGTTTTTGAAGGCGGTGATCGCCGCTGCGTAGGATTTTACAGGGATAAATTCGACTTCCACTTTGAGTTCGCCGGCGAGATAGTGGGCCACTTTTGTGAAGCGCTGCCGCAAACGGGTCTCGTCCTCGTCCGGAATGGCCGTGAACACAAAGGGCTTCGCAAACGCGCAGGCGCCGCCCGCAAGCAGGAACAATACATAATATGCCATTCGCTTATACACGAGGGCTGTCATAGAAAATACGTAGGTGTGGCGAAATACCGCCAATCACCGGAGGAGGATGCCCCTGCATGGATTTGTATGCAAGTTCTACCTGGGGCAAAAATGCGGATTTTAAACCGGTGGTTCCAAAAATGCCAAAGGATTTTTTCGGAGGGGCCAGTTTTGGGAGGTGAAATTGCCGTGTGCAGGGAGTTTATTCGCTGGTGTGGACAATCAGCTCGCGGCGGTAGCGGTCGAACAAGGTGGATTTGGAGAGCATGCCGATGAACTTGCCGTTTTCAACCAAAGGCAGGGACCAGGCGCCGCTGCCCTCGAATTTCTGAATCACCGCCAGGGCCGATTCCCCCGCGTCGATGGTGGGCAGGCTGTCGTGCAACACTTCGCCCATGGTCATAATCCGATAGAGGGTGCGGTCGAACAGGTAGGGCCGGATATCGTCCAGATAGACCACGCCCAGCCAGCGCCCGGTCTCCTTTTCCACCACGGGAAACACGTTGCGCTTGGCCTTCTTGAAGATCTCCACGAATTCGCCCAGCAGCATGTCCTCATGCAGCACAATGTCCTCCGCGTCCATCAGCTCCCGCGGGTCCAGGGCACGCAGCAGGTGCAGGTCTGATCCCCGCGGCGCCAGCAGGCCATGATCCACCAATTCCCTGGTATAGACGGAACCCTCCTCGAAATAATAGGCGAGCAGCATGGACACCACGGAAACGATCATCAGTGGCAGGATCAGGTTGTAACCCTGGGTAATTTCCAGCACCAGAAACATTCCCGTCAAGGGCGCGTGCATCACTCCGGCCACCATACCGGACATGCCCACCACCGCATAGGCCGCGGGCAACGCCAGGGGCGCAGCGGGCAGCAGCAGGCGCAGCAGCGCCCCGAAGCCATAACCCATGGCGCTGCCCAGCACCAGGCAGGGGGCGAATACGCCACCGGAGCCTCCACTGCCCAGGGTGGTGCAGCAGGCCAGGTATTTGAGCACGATAAATATGGACACGCCCAGCAACGCCATGCCCGGCGCGCCAGCAAGGAAGGATTGGATGGCCAAATAACCGTCATGCAGCACGGAAGGAATAAAATACCCGCCTATGCCCACAAGCAGTCCGCCCAAGGCCGCCTTGCTCCAGGCGGGCCAGGGCAAGCGCTCGAACTGCCGTTCGAAGAGCCGCAAGCCCCGTTGAAACAGTACCGACAATCCCCCCAGGCCCAGCCCCAGCACCAGGCAGGCGGCCAGATCGAGCATGCCGAAGGAAAACACTTGATGGGGAAAGGCAATCTGATTGCCCAGTATGAGGCGGCTGAACTGGGTAGCAGACACGGCGGCGATAATAGTGGGCAGGATCGTCAGCGCACTCCACTCCCGCAGGATCACTTCCAGGGCGAATACGGTACCGGTCAGCGGCGCATTGAATATTGCCGCCACCGCTCCCGCCACGCCGTAACCCACCAGTAGCCCCCGCCGCCGCTCGTTGATGGCGAACAGGCGGCCCAGGGCGCTGCCGATGGCGCCGCCGCTGGTGGCGATCGGCCCCTCCAGGCCGGCGGAGCCCCCACTGCTCACAGTGAGAAAGCTGGAAATGAGGCGGGAATAAATCAGGTCCAGCCGCAGCGCGCCCCCGCCCACGCTCACCGATCGGATAATCTCAGGCACACCGTGTCCGGCGGTATCCTTGAGAATGTTCTTCAGATACACCGCGGACAGCGCGGCTCCCGCCGCTGGCACCAGCACCAGCCAGGTTTGCCCCGCGAACCGTGTGATCCAACCGATGGCCGTGTGGACGCTCATGGAAAGCATCACAGCCGATACACCGCTGGCCAGACCCACGGTCGCCGCAAGTCCGATCATCAGCGCCGCCTCGCGCGCTGAGATTCGGTGCAACCAGCGTTCCCCGGAGAGCCGGGGTGATTCGCCGCTGCTTTGCTTATGCGGGGAGGCCATTGGCGATCCTGATCATCAGTTCGGTGCGGGTGGGATTGGTGCGCAGATACTCGCGGAAGTCGGGATTGTTGAGCAGATGGCCGGCTTGGGAAAGCATAATCAGATGCCCCTTCACCGTGCTGCACAAGATGGGAAAGAGCACGAATACCGGTTCGCCGTCGAAAGCCTGCATTTCGGCTGGCCGTTCCAGGAAAAACACACCTACCACCGGCGCGCCGATGCCCCATTCGCGCGGGTGGCGCGGATGAGGCAGGGCGATGCCATTGCCGATGCCGGTGGTGACGAGGGCTTCCCGTTCAATGAGATCCGTGATGAGGGCTTCTTTCATGTCCGGGATCATTTTCGCCGCGAAGGGAAACAACTCCACCATGTTGCGGAATATTTCATCCGGGCTGTCTCCCTCAATCTTATAATGGATGCCGCCAATTTTTACCGCTGATTCCAGGTCGATCTGCTCCTGCTGCGCCTCGTTTTGGGGCGTGGACGGCGCGGTTCCGCCGATGCGCTTGTAACGCGCCCAGGCCTCGATTTCCTTACGGTCAAATCGGTACTGCCCCTGAAACTTGATGGTGGGAATCACCCCCTGCCGGATCCACCGGTACACGGTTTTCTCCGAGACCCGGAGAAATTCCGCCGCTTCCTTGACCGTCAAATCATCGAGTTGCATGGCAATTTTTGGGAGCCGGGTATGCGAATGGACATTTATAGACATAAACGGCAATTTCTCTCAATAGTTAGACAAATTCTCGCCAGAATGCAATTGAAATCATCGGAATACATGAATTCGCCGGGTATATCTCTTAACCTGGGGATCGCCGATAGTGGGTTAGTTTGGCCTGCCGTTCTGAAAGCAGTGAAGAATCATTTCTGATTCGCCACGAAAACGAGCATGATGTTATTTCCCCTGGGTGCTTCGCCCGATATGACAGTAATTCTTTGAAATTACTATAGAAGTGTGAAAATTTTTCAGCCACCCTTGCGGAGACTCCCGTAAAAGTGGCGTAGTGTCTCCGGGAGAGAGGAAACAGAGACACGGAATATTGCGCATCGGTTAAATTGATGCATAAGCCACCAGGGGGCCAACCTGATGAGCGCCGGAGATTGCCGATCCCCTAAAATTAGTCCACAATATGTGCTTATTATTACGGAATTTGGTGCCGGCTAATTGATAAGGACGGCCAAAATGGAGCGGAGCGGCCAACCGCAGCACCTGAATTCGGAATTGCGGATTTTCGATTAGTAAAGTGGTGGCCGGCGCTGGTGGGCTGTGAAATAAATTTGCTTGATTTTTGCCTCCATTATTGGAGATAGGTCAGTTGGGCGACCCGGCCGCGAAGCGGCCAGCCATTCCTGGATTCTTTATTGCGTTTCAACCTATGAACGCCAACGAACGGAGAGAACATCCGCGCATCGAATTCGAGCATAGCGGAGAAGCCCTCATTCAGCAGAAACTGGTAATCGACCTCGTGAATCTGTCGGAGGGGGGGATGGCTTTCAAGAGCAACATTCCCTTGGAACCGGGCAGTCTATGCACAATGGTGCTGTTCAACGGCAACTTATCGGTCGAGTCCCACATCTGTTCCTGCGCCAAGGTGGATCGCAAGAAGTCCAAATACCGCGTAGGGGTGCGATTTACAAAGGTTTCCTCCCAGCTGGTCGAGGAAGTGCTCGCGATGGAAAAGCACTTTAACAACGCGGGCCCCCGCATCAACACCTTTGTGGAAAATGGCGAGAATCCCATAGCCGTATTCCAGTTTCCTGACAATTTGACCAGCCAGGACACCGAGGAAATGATGAAGAGCGTTCAGGATCAGCTCGACGATTCGGTGCGGCATTTTGTGATGGATTTTTCCGAGGTCAATGAGATCGATGACGACTTCTTCACCCAGCTCGTGGCGATCGACGAGGAAATCCGCTACGAGGGCGGGGTGATCACCATGGCAAATTCCTCCTCCCAATTGCTGTGCACCCGTCAGGTGTCCGAATTGGCGACCATAATTCCCATTTATGAAACGGTGGACAAGGCCGTCTCCTCGATCAAATCCAACGACCTGACCCAGAAGGAAGAAGGCTAGTACTCCCGCGAGCTTTCTTTCTTTTATCCCGCCTCCATCTCCCGCCAATTTGGTACTCAAGCTGCATGTCTCCCATTGGTAAAGCTTGTCCAGGAATGCATCGGGAGAACAATTTATGCGCCAATCCGCATATGGTGTGACGCACCGTACAAACGGCCATCTCAATCCGCGGCCTGTCGCCCTGCGATGGTTGGGCGCCGCACTCATGCTGAGCCTGCTCCTCCCTGCCTCTACGCCCTGGGCGCAGCAAAGTCAGGTCGGCATCAGACATACCTGGACCCGCGTTTATTACGGTGAATTGGACGGAAAGGAGAGGCTGTTGTTCGGTGGCGGCTTCGAACGGGCAAAACCTGCCTTGGGCGACCTCGACGGAGACGGAGACCTGGACCTGTTGTTGGGAACCGCCACCGGCAGGGTGCTCTACTTTGAAAATCAGGGCTCCGCCGGCAAGCCTCTATGGCGTTTGGTCAGTGAAGGCCTACGGGCCGCTGATCCGGGCGCGGCGCCGGGCAGAGCCCGCGCGCGGCGCATCGTCGATGTGGGGAGCAACGCCGCCCCCACCCTTGTGGATATCGATAGCGACGACGACCTGGACCTGATCGTCGGTGCGGCATCCGGAAAACTGCATTTGTACCTCAATACAGGCAACCGCTACCTGCCCTCTTTCCAGTTGGAAAGCTCCGATTTTCTGACCGCGGACTTTGGGCGTAATCTGGTGCCCGCCTTTGGGGACGTGAATCGCGACGGCCTGCCCGATCTGGCTCTGGGTAATGCGGAGGGGGTCTTTAGTTTGCTGCTCAACCAAGGTTCGCGCTTCTCCCCCCGCTATTGCACAAAGCCGCGCGCGGCGCCCCCGCATTGCCTGCATCCCGCGCGGGAATTGGGCCGGCTGCAGCCGGACGACAACGCCGTGCCCAATTGGGTGGACTGGGACGGCGACGGCGACCTAGACCTGATGATCGGCAAAAGCGACGGCAAGATCGCCTTCTACCGCAACATAGGAGACGCCCGGCGGGGCGTTTGGGAACTGGCGCAACCGCGATTTATGATTCTCGATGCCGGGGGCTATGCCGCCCCCCTGTTCCGGGACGTCACCGGGGATGGCAGGCCGGACCTGCTGCTCGCCGGTGATGGTGACCGGGTCGCCTTCTACGCCAACCAGCCGGGGCCGCGGGGCGCCGACCTGTGGCTGGAAGACAAAAACATACTGCAGATCGTACGGCTGGGGCAGTTTCAATCCCGCCTGCACACGGCCTCGGGAGACCTGAACGGAGATGGCCGGCCGGACCTGGTAATCGGTACCCGCGGGGGACGGCTGCTGGTCTATGAAAACGTGGGAGACAAGGGAAAGATCGCATTTCGCTCCACGGACGGCCCTCTGCTGCCCACGCCCAAGCGCGCCTTTAGCGTCCCGGCTCTGGCGGATTTGGACGGAGACAAGGACCTGGACCTGATCGTCGGTAATCGCAATGGACGCCTGGAGTATATCGAAAACGTCGGTACGCTCAAGGAGGCGCGCTGGAAGCTGCGGGACCTGTTCTTCGGGCAGATTGACGTAGGCGCAATGAGTTCGCCCGTCTTTTACGATTTTGACCGGGACGGCGATTTGGATTTACTGGTCGGCAACAGCATCGGCAACGCGGTGTACTATACCAATCGCGGCACCCGCGCGAAGTCGGATTTGGTGTTGCAGGCCATCCGTTTTGCGGGAATGCAAGTGCTGGGCGGAGCGGCGCCCGCTCTATTTTCCTACAACCAGCAGGCGCCCCCCGATCTGGTGCTGGGTGGCCGGTCTGGCCGGCTTGTCTCGGCAGTGCGCGATCCGGGTGCAGCGATAACGGCACCCCGGGCCTATTTGGCCCAGCGGACTCCGTGGCAGCGTATCGAATCCCACTCCTACAGCGCCCCCCATTTTGTCGATCTAAGCGGTGACGGACAGCAGGACCTGCTGCTCGGTGGCGGCAACGGTATCCTGGCCTTGTGGCGCTACGAGGGCTCGCGGCGGCCCCTGATTGCCAAGGCGGGCCCCCGCCGGCCGGACAACATGATCGAACAGCGCAGCGGTCTGGCGGCGCAACTCAGCGCCCATTCACCGTCCGCAGTTGCCCGCCCGCAAGGAGGTCAACCCCCCGCATCCCCCGAGACGGGTTTTACCGGAGATCGGCTGGCGGGCGGAGCGCTGGACCCCATTTTCGAGGCGGTAACCGCCGATATCAGCGCCTTGACGCCTGGCCGCAGTTCCCGTCCTGCGTTTATCGATGTGAATGGCGACCGCCAACTAGACTTGATCGTGGGCAACCGGGCCGGCCAGCTCCTGCTCTACCGCAATCTTGGGCCAGGGAGCGGACCCCGTTGGGAGAAAGTAAGCGATAACTTTGCCGGCTACCACCACGGGCGCAATGCATCCCCGGTATTTTTCGACCTGGACCATGACGGGGACCAGGATTTGGCGGTGGGCACCGAGACGGGCCGAGTCTTCTATTGGGAAAACACCGGCGGGCCGGATGTTCCCCAATGGCGTCACCGCCCGCGGGTGTTTGGCCGTGTGCGCGCGGGAAAAAACGCCGTGCCCGCTTTTGCGGACCTGGATGGCGACGGATTGAGCGATCTGCTGGCCGGATCCCTGCGGGGGCGGCTCTCCTATTACCGCCGTCAGCCCGGTGCGGAATTGCGCTTCAAGTTGGTGGATCGCCGCTACTACGGTCTGGACGTGGGGGTTAACGCCAGTCCCAGCCTCAATGTGCTGCCGGGGGGAAAACAGCCCGTGCTGTTGGTGGGCTCCGACCGCGGACACATTACCGTGATGGTACCGGCGCAGGGTGGGCCGCCACACACGCTGGGATGGAAGATCGAAAAGTCTTTCCTGGAAGGTCTCGCAATGCCCGCGGGGAGCCACCCGGCTCTGGCCGATCTGGACGGGGATGGCGATCTGGACCTATTCGTGGGAAGCGACACCGGCTCGATCCGCTTTTTCCGCAACAACGCCCGCGTGGGTGGCCGAACCGGGCGCGAGGTGGCCCTGGACTGAGCGCAGCTTAATCCGCGGCCCGCGAAGCGTTTTTTTGTCCTTGCTCATCTTCCATGCTTTTTTCCACCAGACTGTCCAGCGTCAGCTTTCTTAATGGCCTGGCGATGGCCAGATTGGCCTCATGAAAAGCCTTAACCAGCAGCTTGCCCTCGGGCGAGCGCCGCAGGACGGGCTCGGCGAAGCCGGGCATCACCTCCAGGCGCTGCAACACTTCCATGGCCGTTGTCGATTCATGAATCTCCCGGGGTATGAAACTGCCCGGCTCGTCCGGCAGGGCCATGATCAGCCGGGCCGTGGCCAGCCGGGCCATGGCATCGTCCACCACGCCCGAGGGCAGTCCGGTGTCCCTGCGCACGTCGCGCAGGCGCACGGGCTTGCCTGTATCCCGGTAACGGCGCAGCAGGGTCGTCATGGTCAGCAGCGCGATGTAGGGCATGGTTGGACGGCTCCTGCGGCCGGCTCGCCGCTGGTCCAGGTACAAATTGTAATGCTGCAACACCCGGGAAAGCTGGGCGCCGAACAGAAATATCAACCAGGCCAGATAAAACCAGATGGCCAACAACGGCAGAAAAGCCAGGGTGCCGTATATCGGATTGTAGTCGGTGACCTGGAGCATCACCTTGATGTAGAAATTCTCCGCGCTCCATAACACCGCGCTTCCCACCAATGCGCCTATCAACGCGGCCCATAGCCGCACCTTTGAATCCGGCAGAATCCAGTATGCGTAGAGGATGATCACCAGGAACAGCAGATACCCGGAGGCACCCGCCAGGTTCAGAGAAGCCCTGCTGCTGAGGGGAATAACCCAGTCCGCGGTTTTTTGCTGCAGATCGATGCTGGCCAGGAAAGTGGAAACGCCGAAGCTGGCCAACAGCAGCACCGGAGTGACGGTCATCATGGTGACATATTCAATGAGACGCGGGCCCAGCCCCGGCCACTTTTCCACCTGCCAAATCAAGTTGAGGGAATGCTTCACGCGTTGCAGCAGCAAAAAACCAATGGCCAGCAGGGTCAGCACGCCCACGCCGCCCAGGGCCGAGCTTTGGGTATTGTCGATGTACTCGCTGATCTTGTCCACAATGGCCATATTTCCGCCGGTCACCCATTCCAGCAGGGACTCCTTCAGCTTTTCGGGCACCTTATAAAGTTTGGCGATGAGGAATACAAATGCCAGCACGGGCACCAGGGAAAGCATCAGATAGAAGGACAGTCCGGAGGCGTGGGTGCGCAACTGATTCAGCTTGAACTGCTGGACGGTGAGCATGAGCACCCGCAGGGGCGTCACCCATATGTCAAGCGCCGATTTGTCCCGGGATTCAGAGCTTCCCCAGACGATCCGCCGCCACCATGCGTTCAGGCGCGCCCGTAGTTCCGCCGTAGATTCCATCGAATGCTTCCCCTAATCCTGCAATGCCGGCACCGGCTGTTCCGCTCTTCGGTCAGCCGCTGAAACTCTTTTATAGAAGTTTGTTATTCCCAGCGCCAGAAGGAAAAGTTTGCATTCCAGCAGCGCCACATGCCACAAGAATCGGGATGCGGGCTCCGGTCAGGACAGCCATGAATAATATTGTGGAGGATGTGGATGGGCGAGGCGAAAACCCGTTGCGGCTGGGTGGGCGATGACTCTCTGTACCAAGCCTACCACGATACCGAGTGGGGGGTGCCGGTGCATGACGACCGGGTACTCTTCGAGTTTCTGCTGCTCGAAGGAGCCCAGGCGGGATTGAGCTGGATCACGGTGTTGCGCAAGCGGGAAAACTACCGCCGCGCCTTCGCCGGCTTCGATGTGGCCAAGGTGGCCGCCTTCGGCGAGCGTAAAATCGCAGCGCTGCTGCAAGACCCGGGCATCATCCGCAACCGGCTCAAGGTGCGCTCGGCGGTGGATAACGCCCGCCACTTTATCGAGATACAGCGCGAATTCGGCAGCTTTGACGCTTATATATGGCAGTTCGTGGAGGGCGCGCCGAAAATCAACGCCTGGAAATCCCACAGCGAGATTCCGGCCACCACGCCTCAATCGGACGCCATGAGCAATGACCTGAAAAAGCGTGGGTTCAAGTTCGTGGGTTCGACCATATGCTATGCCCAAATGCAGGCCACGGGCATGGTCAACGATCATACCACCGACTGCTTTCGCTACCGTTTCCCGTCGTAGCGCCGCCGCTGGAACACAGCCATCTCGTCGCGCGGTCCGGCGGGCTTGGCCGTGGCGGTGGCGATGCCGGTCTTGATGCATTCCCGGTCAAAGGCCCGCACGAGGGTGGCCCGCACGCCCTCAATGGAGGAGATCTCGTCGAAAAGCTCCCGCCCCACCAACACCTGGTACCGATCCTCTCCGACATATTTCACGGTGAACCGCGCGTCGCGCACCGGATAGTACTTGCGGGTGGTCATGCTGCGCCGGTTGAGCATATACACCGCGTTGCCGGGCTTTGCTTCCCCGCCGCCGCCGGAAGTCAGGGTCAGCCTCCCCACGTT
>JAPUIH010000236.1 GCA_027297205.1 SAR324 cluster bacterium
TGTATTACGCGGGACAATATCCAGGTCGAGGTGGACGCGTTGGTCTATCTGAAGGTGACCGACCCGGAAAAAGCCAGTTACGGCATCCAGGATTACCGCCGAGCCAGCGTCAATCTCGCCCAGACCACCATGCGGGCGGAAATCGGAAAATTGACGCTGGACAGCACGTTTTCCGAGCGGGATACCCTCAACGATTCGATCGTGCGCGCGGTGGACGGCGCGTCGGATCCGTGGGGAATAAAGGTGCTGCGCTATGAACTCCGCAACATCAATCCCTCCCGGAACGTGATCGAAACCCTGGAAAAACAGATGGAAGCCGAGCGAGAGAAACGGGCCGAAATCACCATGGCCAACGCGGAAAGGGACGGGGTCATCAATACCTCCCAGGGCGAACGCCAGGAGGCCATCAATCTGTCCGAAGGGGAAAAGCAAAGACGCATCAACGAGGCCAATGGCCGCGCCAAGGAAATCTCCCTGGTGGCGCAGGCCACCGCGGGCGGCATCCGCCGCGTCGCGGAAGCGTTGCGCAAGCCCGGCGGTCTGGAGGCACTGAAGATGAAAGTCATGGAGCAGTTTATCGAGGAACTGGGCAAGATTCTGCAATCGGCTCAGGTATCTGTCGTTCCTGGCCAGTTGGCGAACATCAAGGGATTCTTCGAGGGGATGACCCGCGTGTCCACCAGTATGGCTGCAGTCTCCCAAACAGGACGTGGGGCCAGAGAGACGGCAATTCCCGAGGAAGCAACCCTGGAAGAAGATGAGGAAGAGGCGGAGGAATGAGTAGGAGGCCAAGAGGGGAAGGAATCAGGGAATATATAGACAATCCGGCTCCCGCGCATAGACCTGTTCTGGAAGCACCGCACGATGCACTGTCACGCAAGGTTGTCATACGCCAGGCTGGGGAAGGCCGGCCACCGGCTTCAATGGGCCGAAATTTAGTATCGTCATGAACAAATATATCCACCGCAACTTTCGCGCACTAATGGTGAAATTCTCGATTGCGCACATTTCATTGATGCTGGGTTTGATATTCGCAATTGACCCACCGACGCTCCTTGCGCAGCAGGATATTCTGATCATCAGGCCCATGGGGAATAACAAGAGCGTGGTCAGTGCTAGGGAATTTATCTTTGAGGTGGAAGCATCTGCCTTCGAGCCCATTCTGGAGGTCAAGATTAACGGAGAAGTTCAGGACATTGCCCAGAAGTCCTGGGTTTCCGTAAAAAAAACTTTCCAACTACAAGCTGGCGAAAACAAAATTATCGTGGAAGCCACAACGGATTCCGGCTCCACTTCCGAGGAATTCGTCATCGCGTATCAGACAGGAAAAGGCGCGATTGCGGAAATTACAATTCAAAGTCCACCAGGAGAGACCCCCATGATGTTTACGGAACAAGCATCGGAATATTTTGGCTATTTCAACTTGGCCGTGTGGGCAATAATATTCGTCACGGTTATTTATAAGTTCTCCCGCTCCATCCGGCTTGTGCCCACCCAATCGGCCTACCTTGTGGAGCGGCTGGGTAAGTACCGTTCGACGCTGGGGCCTGGCATTCATCTGCTGTTGCCCTTTTTCGATCAGGTGACGTTTATTCAGGATTTGAAGGAGGAGAGTATTGGGGTGGATCCCCAGGAGTGCTTCACCTCGGACAATGTGAAGGTGGAGGTGGACGGCGTGATTTACCTCAGCGTCACCGATCCGGTAAATTCCAGTTACGGCGTCACGGATTACCGCTTCGCCGCCACGCAACTTGCCCAGACCACTACTCGCTCGATGATCGGTACGTTGGATCTGGACCGCACCTTCGAAGAGCGGGATATAATTTCCGCCAAGGTGGTCGAAGTGCTGTCGGAAGTGGGACAGGGGTGGGGTATCACTGTGCATCGCTATGAAATCAAGAATATCGTGCCCCCTTCCTCGGTAAGAGAAGCCATGGAACGCCAGGTGACCGCCGAACGTGAACGGCGCGCTATCGTGGCCAGGTCGGAGGGGGATAAGCAGAGCCGGATTAACCGCTCCGAAGGGCTTAAGGAGGAGTTGGTCAATAGATCCGAAGGGGAGATGCAACGACGCATAAACGAGGCCGAGGGCAAGGCTGAGGAAATTGAAGCTCTATCCAAAGCGACGGCGGAATCCATTGAATTGCTGGCCGCCGCAATCAGTCAAAAAGGGGGAAAGGAAGCTGTGAGGCTGCAACTGACGCAAAATTACCTGAGCCAGCTTTCCCATCTGGCCGATCAGGAGACCAGCGTGTTGTTACCTGCGGATCTCACCCAACTCGATGACCTGCTGGGTGCCGTGGGGTTAAGCGGCGATGGGGGCGGCAAGGCGTAAGTGCTTTTCGGTTTGGTTGCAGGGGCGTGGGTAAAAGGCTAGGGAGTATGCCGATCAGCGGCAAGTTTGATCACTCAATTGAGATCACGACCTTCCTCTTTTTCTTGTGATCGTCCACCTCAAGGAGCACACCAGGCGCTTCCCTCTGGTCTGCAAGCCCCATAACCTGATCGAGGTCAATGCCCTCCTTTTCAAGGGCGACCTTCGCACGATTCGGAATGAAGTTCCGTGCGAGCTTCAAAACACCGAGGGGGATTGTGACAGTCTGCGCCGGTTTCTTCTCGTTGTTTTCGAAAACCCTGATAAACAAGCTCGAAGGTTTGGCAACCTTGGTAAGCTTGCCGGTTGCGGGGAGGTTTTTCCTCTTCTGCGCCATAGGTTCCTGTTTGGTTTGACCGCCCCGGCCAACTACGGCCTGGATCACACAGGAGTCATTTTTACCAATAACTGACCCCCTTTGCCTTACTTCCACCACAAGGTAGCCTGCCCTGGCAAGCCCTTGTGCAATGTACCGCAACTGATCTTGATCCGCCTCAATGAAGCCGGACAGGTGGCGTGCGTTATCCTTCGCGACAGCATCTTGATAGTCTGCAGCAACCTCCTCCATGGCCTCCTCCGCGTTAATTTGAATGGTGAACATTTGTGATCCTCCATCCAATTTAAAGGGGGCTAGTGAAAAAATCCGTCAAAACTCGACTCCGCCGAATGATGCGGTTAGCCGTAATGCAGCGCCAGCCAAATGGTGGGTTCTGCGCTATCCGTCCACTCGACCCGATGTCGGGCTTGGGCTGGGATCAGCAGGTAGTCCCCAGGTCGCAAGACACGCGGCTCCGATTCGCCCTGGATTAGCAAGCCAGCACTTCCCTGAAGCAACGCCACCCACTCGGCTCGATTCTGGTCGTACCATTGGCCGGGTGGGGTGGCCTGACCACGGGAAGTGATCCTTTCCAATACCAAATTGTCGGTCAGAATCAATTGCTCGATAGTCTCGGCAGAGTGATCGGTTGGCAAGTTGGCGAATAGATTTCCGGCGTTCATAGGGACCCATGATTCAGGTGGTGTGCTTCCGGTCGGCGAAGTTGGCAATCACGGGCCCGCTCCATTCATCAGACCCCCTTAGATCGATCCAGTTTAATTGTTAAAGTTGTTGATGGACCGATCCGTAGGACGCAGATCACTCCAATTCTTTCGGGTTGGGAACATAAGTGGTGCTCATCAGACATCCATCGCTGTTCTCATACAATACTCGGTAAATCCATCCGCCAAGTACAGCAAGGCGCTCAAATTCCGGAACGATTCTATCTCGAATCACCACTTCCCATTTTTCTTCTGCCATTATATACATCCTAGAATTTAAGATGGTCATTGTCCTAGGCCAATGGTCATTTTGGCCAATTATCCACAGTCAGGGGCTCCCTATCCGCCCTACCCTACTCATACTCCATGCTTCCCTCCCCGCATGGACGAACTGCTCTCCCTGATCGAACCGGAACCCTGGAGCCGCTTCACTGCGGGGCTGATCGCCGCTATGGCCTTCAGCCGGGGGATGGACTTTCTCTTCACCTGGATCGTCAAAGCCCAAGTTGGAACTTGAGTCCAACCCGCCCATGCGGCGAGCTAGTTTTGTTAGGATGGCCCTGACCATCCTAACCAAATCGTTCCAGGAACAGGGGACCAACGGACAAGAGGCTGTGTCAACTTGGATGGTCCAGGCAAGGGGTACCGATTCTTCGGGACTAGCTGGAAAAACCGCACCTCATTATTAAAGTAGATGCTCTTTCCCAGGGCCTGCACGACCTTGAAGCCGGCGGCCTTGAGTTTTCTGATTTCCGGCTTGCGCGTGGATGGATTGTGAATTAACAACAACACACAAACGTTTTTTTGTCGTTTCGCGTGTTTTCGGTCTGGTGTTGTCAAGGGGAGGGGAAAAGTTGAAATTATTGGGAAAAATCGTTTCCTGGGCGCTGACTGTATTTGTGCTGAACGTGGCATTGGCTGGTTTGACCGTAGCTGATGAAATCACCCTAAAACTCTGGTCTCGGGTGGACCGTTCTGGTCCCTTGCGGGCGGGCAACATCGTTGCGGCCGCTGAACTTTTAAACAAGCAATTCAAAGCGGCAGGCATCGACACGGTGGTCAAAGTCGATGTGTTTGGAAACAACGCCAGGGGCTACGATCCGGATGCCCTGCAACTGCTGAAGGCCTTCGCGGCGGGCAAGGGGCCGGATTTCTATGTGTTGGCCCATGAGTGGCTAGGGGAATTCGCCAACGCCGGTTATGCCATGAACATGGAAGCCCATATCAAGGCCAATCCGGAGTACTACGCCGATGTGGTGCCGGTGCTCTGGGACTCGGTGAAATTCAAGGGTCAGAGATTCGCCATCCCGCAGGATACCGAAGTGCGCGGGTTTTTCTACCGCAAGGACCATCTGCGCAAGATCGGCAAGTCCAAGGCGTTCATCGAGGGCCTGGGCGACAGGATCGCCAAGGGCGAGTTCACCATCTACGATTATTCCAGGCTGGCCAAGGAGGTCGTCGATGCGGGCGCGGCAAAAGTCGGCATCCTGCACCGTCCAAGCAAAGGGCCCGACAATTTGATGCCATTTTTCAGCTTCGACGCCCAACTATATGATTCGGCCTCCGGCAAGCTGGTGCTGGACAAAAAGGCGATGCTGGAAACCTTCAAATGGTACGAATTCAACGTCAAGAGCGGCGTGACCAACAAGAGCAACTTTGCCGGCTGGAACTGGGACACCGTGCAAGCGAACTGGGACCAAGGAAAAGCATTCAGCTTCTTTTACGGCATCTGGGACGTGGGCCGGCAGATCCGGGCCGGGGCGCCGGACACCGGAGAGGCGTATTTCAAGAATATCGGCTTTGTGCCCTTCCCCCATTCGAAAAAGGGGATGCGGCCGGTGGGGCTGTCCCACCCGATCGCCTATGCGGTCGTTCCGGATTCCCCCCACAAGGAACTGGCGGCCACGCTGATCGGGATCGCCACCACCTCTTATTTCAATGTCCAGCATGCGGTGGGTAGCTTCCACATCGGCATCAACAACGGCTCAGCCTCCTGGCCGGCCTACGCGAATGCATGGGCCTTGTCCGCGGCCACGCCGATGCTGCAATATGCCCAGTTCATGCCCAACCATACCAGTTTCGGGCGATACCACGCGCTTGTGTTCCAGGCGCTGCAAGGGGTGGAGACCGGCCGCCTGACACCGGCAAGGGCGGTGGAATTCCTCGAAGACGAAATGCAGGATGCTTTTAAAGACCAACTTATCGTCCGATAGGGGTGCAGTCGGCCGGGG
>JAPUIH010000237.1 GCA_027297205.1 SAR324 cluster bacterium
CAACTGGCTGCCGCAATGAAGCAAAATACCCTCTGGCTGATCGGGGCCACATTGTTGCTGGTGGGGGGTTACGTGCTCCTGCGCCGCTTCAGAAACACCCGCAAAGGGGAAGGGTAGCGAAACGAATGGCCGTGGAAGAAGAACTATACATAATCGTGGAGGGTATGGTGCAAGGGGTGGGCTTCCGGTATTTCACCGAACGGCTGGCCCGCAGGCTTGGCGTCAAGGGTTGGGTGCGCAATCTTGCCAGTAGGGAGGTGGAGGTGCTGGCGCGCCTGCCCGCGGAGCGCAAAACCGAATTTCTAAAGGAACTGCGCAACGGCCCACCCGCCTCCCGGGTAAGCGGTCTGCGCATCGGCGCGGCCCCGCCATCCTATGATCCGCCCGGCCAGGGCTTCATCATTCGCGCATAAGCGCGACAGCGGGCCGGGCCGGATGCCCTGCATGATGTGAAAATATTTGGATGGCTGCATACGATCTCCGTTTTCTTTCGGGCGGGAGAATGGTATTATCGCGCCAAGCCTGATGGCGATGGGGGGTGTCAGCAACGGCAATATATCATAGCGAAGAATCCGGTAATTCCCCATCTTGCCAGGGACGGACACACCTGGGTTGAATACGCGAGCACCAATCGCCGCCGGGTCAGGAGAAGAACAGGACGATCTAATCGAGCTAAATCAGTTTGAATTTACAGACCAAAGGAGGTTCCATGACGAAGGCTGATTTGATTGACAAGGTTGCCAATGACGCAAACGTTTCCAAATCGGAAGCCGGCCGGGTATTGAATTGCATGATTGATTCAATGACCAATGCACTGGCAAGTGGAGATACGGTTACGTTGGTAGGTTTTGGGACGTTTTCCGTAACCCACCGCGCGGCCCGCAAAGGGAGAAATCCGCAGACCGGTGCTGAAATTCAAATCGCCGCATCGAAATCGCCACGTTTCAAAGCCGGCAAGGCCCTCAAGGACAAAGTTAGGTAACGATCCCGTATCACACCCCCTTTCTCCCACTGGAGGCGGGGGTGTGATGGCGGCGGCAGTACAAGAACCTACCCCCCTCTCCCCTCCTGGACGATATAGATCGCAGATGACAAGCTCCGGCGCTCGTGATAAATTTTTCGTTTTAGAAGCGAAATTGATCCGAAGTGACAGGGAGCATCAAGTTAATGGATCAGGCGAGAGCAACCAAGTTCAAGGCACTGCTTGATGGCATGCTGCAGGAATTGGAGGAGGGGGTGTCTACAACGGTGGAAGGCATGCGCGGAGACGCCGTAGCTTTCCCGGATCCCACGGACCGGGCGGCCCTGGAATCTGAACGCAATCTCACGCTGCGCATCCGCGATAGGGAAAGAAAACTGCAGTTGAAGATTGAAGAGGCGCTGGCCCGAATTGAAGAGGGCACCTTCGGTATTTGCGAGGTTTGCGAAGAGGATATCAGCGATAGCCGCCTATCGGCCAGGCCCGTAACAACCCTGTGCATAAATTGCAAAGAGGACCAGGAAGACCAGGAGGAAAAGCACCATTTGGGTTGACCAAGGTTCCGGTTCCCGCCTTTTCTCATATTCTGCCTCGCCCCGCAGGCCCGATCATTCCCTTACCGCGAAACCGGGGCATCACACCGGTCAAATCGTGTTTCATGCCGCGATCTTCAGGAGTTGGCGGCCGCCTTACGCAGGGTGGGGTTGGCGCCCGCCCGGCCAATGAGAGCCTATATGATTCTTTCCGATGTGACCCTGAGAGCGATGCTGGAAAGCGGGGAACTGGTCATTGAACCGCTGGAGGACTATCTCATCCAACCCGCTTCGATAGACCTGCGGCTGGGCCGGCATTTTCTCAAAATCGATGAGAACGCCTTCGACACCATCCGCATGGACGATCCCATTAAATATATCGATATGGAGATGGATGAAATCGTGGTTCCGCCCTTTACCTTCATGCTCGCCTCCACCATGGAGTATGTGAAGCTGCCCCAGAACCTGACGGCCTTTGTGGAAGGGCGCAGCTCCATCGGCCGGATAGGGCTGTTCGTGGAAAACGCGGGCTGGGTGGACCCAGGATTCGAAGGGGAATTGACGCTTGAACTGTACAATGCGAACCGCCAGCCGATTCGCCTGCAGGCCGGCAGGCGTATTTGTCAGCTCGTATTCGCGAGAATGGACCAGCCCGCAAGCGTTCCCTATCGCGGCAAGTACCAAGGACAACGCAAACCGATGGGCAGCCGCATCTACCAGGATTCCGAGTAGCAACAGCGGCCGCCCGGCGGCCCTTCCAAGGCTGGGCAATCCGCCCCACCCACCCGGCCCCGCATTTCCTTAGTCCCTTTCCCGCGCATCCGCCGGTACCCGAACGGCATGCAGGACACGCTCCCGTCCAGCAAGATCCTTGCGTATTTCCACCAACTCGAGGGCTGGCTGGGCCGCAGCCAACTCGCGCAGGGCTCCACCTTGACCCATGCCGAATTCCAGCAGCAGCCGCCCGCCCGGCTCAAGCGCCCGGGCTGCGAGGGGAAGCAATTTGCGGTAAATCACCAATCCGTCCGCACCGCCATCCAAGGCGGAGGCCGGTTCTTCCCGGGAGACCTCCGGCTCCAGGGTGCTCAACTCCGCGCTCGGAATATAGGGAGGATTGGCGAGGATCAGGTGCGGCCTCCAATGCGGCGACAGAGCATCGAATCCATCGCCCCGAAATAGGTGCAGGGCATTCTGCCTGGGGGCGAGGAGTTGTGCGTGACTGTCCCGGTTGGCGCGGGCAAAACCCAGGGCTTCTCCCGAAATATCGCAGGCGACACAAAGCAGATTTTCCCGCTCCGCGCACAGGGCCAGCGGAATGGCGCCACTGCCCGTGCCAAACTCCAACAGACGCAGGGGTTGCCCGGCCTCGCAATGCCCGCGCAGGGCATCCAACGCCTCCAGCGCCGTTTCCACGAGAGCTTCCGTGTCGGCACGCGGGATGAGGCAGCCCGGCCCCACGGATAGTTTCAGATTCCAGAAACCGGCCTGCCCCAGCAGGTAGGCCAGGGGCCGCCTGCCCGCCCGGGCACGCACCAACTCCCGGTAGGCCGCCAATTCCGTATTGTCCAAGGGCCGGTCGAATTGCAGATAAAGTTCGATGCGTTCACAGCGCAGCACATGGGCCAGCAGCAGTTCGCTGTCCAGCCGGGGCGTGTCGATTCCCTTATCCCGGAAATAGCCTTCGCTCCAGGACAGCAGCGAGCGAATTGTCCACACGGCGGGTGGTTGCACAGGCGTGGCGGGCCGGCTCACGGCGGGGAGCGCTTGGACAGGGCTTCCTCGATTTTTTCCGCGACCGTGGCCACGCTAAAGGGTTTGATGATGTAGGCGTCCACACCGGCCTTTGCGGCATCCATAATGTGCGACTTGGTGTCCGCGGCGGTAATCATCAGAATCGGCAAATTGGCGATGGCGCCCTGCCCTCCCCGAATTTTCTGCAGCAGTTCCATACCGTCCATGCGCGGCATGCTCCAATCCGTCAGCACCAGGCCCACGCCCCCCTCCTCAATGCGTTCCCAGGCCTGCACACCGTCTTCGGCCTCCACAATATCGCTATAGCCAATCTTCTTGATGATATTGATCAGCACCTTGCGGAGATTGGGGTTGTCCTCCACGCACAGGACGCGTATGGATTTATCTGATTCCATCGCAGCACTCTTGTAAATGAAACAGCATATGGCTTATGGAAATCAGCAGATTGCCAACGGAAAATCAACCCCAGCCGGCGAACCGGGGCAACCCAGAGTAACCCCCTCTGCAGTCCCGGACAACGGGAGAGCAGCAATTCCCAATCAACTTTAGGCTCAGACGGTCCTGCACTATACGACCGAAGCATGCCATGACTTACGTCATTCCCAGATTGCCCGTCGCCCTGACGATTGCGGGCTCGGACAGCGGTGGCGGGGCAGGAATTCAGGCTGATCTGAAGACCTTTTCCGCCTTGGGGGTGTTTGGCACCTCCGCCATCACCGCCATCACTGCCCAGAACCCGCAAGGGGTGGCCGCAGTGCAAGGGGTGGAACCTCAATTGGCCGCCCAGCAGATCGCTCAGGTAATGGATTACTTCAAGGTGGGCGCCGTGAAAATCGGCCTGCTCTACTCGGCGGAAATCATTCACGCGGTGGCGGAAGCCCTGGAACAGGCCATAGCCCAAAGGAACAGTGGCGAGGAAAAGCTGCCCGTGGTGGTGGACCCTGTAATGATCGCCACGAGCGGCGCCCGCCTGCTCAAAGAGGATGCCGTGGACGCCCTGGGCAAGCGCATTTTCCCCCTGGCTTCCCTGATCACGCCGAATATGGACGAGGCGGCCCTGCTGTCAGGCCAGCAGGTGAATACCGACGAGCATCTGGCGTCCGCCGCCGAGGAAATTTACCGCCGCTACGGCGTGCCCGTGCTGGTGAAGGGCGGACACCTGAAAGGCAACGATGAGGCGATTGATGCGCTCTATGAAGGCAAGGCCGCGGAATATTTCGCCGCGCCATATTTGCTACAGGTGGATTCACACGGCGCCGGCTGCACTCTCTCTTCGGCCATTGCGGTCTACCTAATGCGCGGCTTCCCCCTCGCCGACGCCATATCAGAAGGGAAAAATTACCTTCACCAGGCCCTGGCCAATTCCCTGCCCACCGGCAAGGGGGATACCCTCAACCACGCCTTTGCACCGCTGCCTCTGGAAATGCTTTGAGCGCAATGGGCGCACCGTGCGATGTGCGGGGGGCCTCTATTCCAACTCCTTTGCACCGTGCAGGGCATAGCCAATCATTTTGTAGAACAGGCGGGCGGCCAGAAAATCCGGAGCATGCAGGCCTGCGACGGGCGCAAACTCCATCAGGTCCAAGGCCACCACGCGGCGCCGCTCGGCCACCCGCCGCAGCAAGGCCAACAGAGTGTACCATTCCAGCCCACCGGGCTCAGGCGTTCCGGTGGCCGGCATAATGCCGGGGTCAAGGGCGTCCACATCCACGCTGATATAGACTTCCTCCGTCAGACGCGAGACCACCCCGTCCATCCAATCCCGGGATGAACCAGCCTCGGCAATCCGCCTGGCCCAGAATACGTTGCTCTCAAGCCCTTGGCCGCGCAGGAACTGCATTTCCGTAGCGGAGAGAGAACGGATGCCCACCTGCACGAAGGGAATGCCTAATTCGTGGGCCCTGGCCATAATGCAGGCATGGCTGTGGATATTGCCTTGGTAGGATTGCCGTAAATCGGCATGGGCATCGATTTGCAGGATGGAAAAGGGGCGTGCCTTCGCCTCCCGCAGGGCGGTAAACACACCATAGCTGATGGAATGCTCCCCACCCAGGGTGCAGAGCAGCTTGCCCTCCTTGAGGGGAGCGAGGGCCGCCTCGTGCACCGCCGCCATCACCTGCTCCGGCGTCAGGCCAGCGGTCTGCACCGGCGGCAAAGTAAATATGCCGGCCTCGTCAATGCACCAGTCCAGCTCCTCGTCGTACATTTCCAATTGCCCGGAAGCAGCCGCGATGGCTCGTGGCCCCTGGGAGGTGCCGCCACCGTAGGAGACCGAACCCTCATAAGGCACGGGGAGCACGGCCGCCCGTGCCTCGCCGAAATTCACTTTGCGGGCATCGCCGCCACCGAAGGGAGGGAAGTCGTTCATACGCGATCGCAAGGCAGGTGTGGGGTGCAAAAAAATCGGCTAGCCGGCGCTCAGGTTTGGCCTTGTGCGGCCCGCGCTGCTCCGTCCCCGCCCGCCTTCCAGGTAGGGCAGCCCGTCCA
>JAPUIH010000238.1 GCA_027297205.1 SAR324 cluster bacterium
TGCTGCTGGTGCATCTCATCCGGGACGTGCTGAGGCAGACCGGCACCCACGTGGGCTGCGACACCACCAGCTGCGGCGCCTGCACCGTGATGCTGGACGGCAAGACCGTCAAGTCCTGCACCCTGTTCGCCGTGCAGGCCAACGGCAAATCCATCAAGACCGTGGAGGGCATGGCGGATGGCGGGGCGCTGCATCCCATTCAGGAGGGATTCAAGGAATGCCACGGGCTGCAATGTGGATTCTGCACGCCGGGCATGATGCTCTCCGCCCTGTACCTGCTGGAGAACAACCCGAATCCCAGCGAGGAGGAAATCCGCTGGGGCATCTCGGGCAATCTCTGCCGCTGCACCGGCTACCAAAACATCATCAAGGCGGTGCAATACGCCGCGGACAAAATGGCGAAAGGAGGTGCCTAATGAGCGAAATTACTTCTGAATCCCTCGGCGGGATCGGTCAGTCCGTAAAACGCAAGGAAGACCTGCGCTTCATCCTGGGCAAGGGCAGCTATGTCGAGGATTTCTATCTGCCCGGCATGGTCTATGGGTGCGTCGTGCGCTCCCCCTTCGCCCACGCCAAAATCAATGGAATCGACTCCAGCGAGGCCCTGAAGGTGCCCGGCGTGATGGCCGTGATTACTGCCAAGGAGCTTGAAGGCGCGAACCTGAGCTGGATGCCCACCCTCGCCGGGGATACCCAGGCCGTGCTGGCCGACAAGAAGGTGCACTTCCAGTCCCAGGAAGTGGCCTTCGTGATCGGGGAAACCCAGTACGCCGCCGCCGACGGCGCGGAAGCGGTGGAGGTGGACTACGAGGAACTGCCCGTGGTGGTGGACCCCTTCAAGGCCCTGGACCCCGGCGCGCCCCTGCTGCGCGACGACAAGGAAGGACAGAAGGACAACCATATCTTCAATTGGCAAGCCGGCGACAAGGAGGCTACCGAGAAAGCCTTCCAGAATGCCGAGGTGACGGTCTCCCAGAGCACCCACTACCAGCGCTGCCATCCGGCGCCCATGGAAACCTGCGGCTGCGTGGCCGACGTCAATCCGGGCACGGGCCGCACGACCATCTACATCACCTCCCAGGCACCCCATGCCCACCGCACGGTGCTGGCGCTGGTCTCTCCCCTGAAGGAGCACACCACCCGCCTGGTGTCCCCGGACCTCGGGGGCGGCTTCGGCAACAAGGTGCCGGTCTACCCGGGGTATATACTGGCCACGGTGGCCTCGCTCACCCTGGGCCTGCCCGTCAAGTGGATCGAAACCCGCTCGGAGAACATCCAGTCCACCGGCTTTGCCAGGGACTACCACACCACCATGGAACTTGCCGCCACCAAGGACGGTAAGATTACTGCCCTGCGGGTGAAAACCCTGGCAGATCACGGGGCGTTCAACGCCCAGGCCAATCCCATGAAATGGCCTGCCGGACTGTTTTCGATCTGCACCGGCTCCTACGATATCCCCAACGCCCATGTGGAGGTGGACGCGGTGTACACCAACAAGGCGCCGGGAGGCGTGGCCTACCGCTGCTCCTTCCGGGTCACCGAAGCCTCCTACGCCATCGAGCGTGCGGTGGACCTGTTGGCCGGTGAACTGAAGATGGACCCGGTGCAGTTGCGCAAGAAGAACTTCATCCAGCCCGATCAGTTTCCGTACACGTCCGTCACGGGCTGGGAGTACGACAGCGGCGACTACGAGAAGGCCATGCAGGTGGCGCTGGACCTGGTGGGCTACGAAGACCTGCGCAAGGAGCAGGCCGAAAAACGCGCCAAGGGCGAGCTGATGGGCATCGGCATCTCCAGCTTCACGGAGATCGCCGGCGCCGGGCCACGCAAGGATTTTGACATCCTCGGCCTGAGCATGAACGACGGCGCGGAAATCCGCGTGCATCCCACCGGCACGGTCACCGCCCGCTTCGGCGTGAAAAGCCAGGGGCAGGGCCACGAGACCA
This sequence comes from SAR324 cluster bacterium, assembly GCA_027297205.1. Classification (GTDB taxonomy): domain Bacteria; phylum SAR324; class SAR324; order SAR324; family JACQKK01; genus JAPUIH01. The sequence goes on from JAPUIH010000238.1 coordinate 1,947, forward strand.
CCTTCGCCCAGATTCTGGCCGAGGAGCTCGGCCTGCCCGAGGCGGACATCCTGGTGGAAGAAGGCGATACGGACACCGCGCCCTACGGGCTGGGCACCTATGGCAGCCGCTCCACGCCGGTGGCCGGCGGGGCGGCGGTTCTGGCCGCGCGCAAAGTGCGCGAGAAGGGCATGAAGATCGCCGCGCACCTGCTGGAGGTGAGCGAAGCCGATATCGAGTGGAAGAACTACCAGTTCCAGGTGAAGGGTGCGCCCGCTAAAGCCAAGACCATGGCCGAGGTGGCCTTCGCGGCCTACACCAATGCACCTCCGGGTGAAGAGGTGGGGCTGGAGGCGACGTATTATTACGATCCGCCCAACTTTACCTTCCCTTTCGGCACCTATATTTGCGTGCTGGACATTGACAACAAGACGGGGGAGTTCAAAATCCGCCGCTTCGTGGCCGTGGACGACTGCGGCACCATCATCAATCCGATGATCCTGGAAGGACAGATTCATGGCGGCCTGACGGAAGGGCTGGCCATCGCCACCATGCAGGAAATCCGCTTCGACGACCAGGGCAACTGCCTCAACGGAAGCTTCATGGATTACCTGCTGCCCACGGCGGTGGAAGTGCCCAACTGGGATCTTGACCGCACGGTCACGCCCTCGCCCCATCATCCCATTGGGGCCAAGGGCGTCGGCGAGTCTTCCAACGTGGGCTCCCCGGCGGCGATCGTGAACGCCTTTGTGGATGCGCTCAGCCATCTGGGAGTGACCAATATCGAAATGCCGGTCACGCCCTGGAAAATCTGGCAACTGCTCCATGAAAAAGGCGTGGCCTGATACCCCTATCCATTTCCGGGGCCGCGCGGCGTCCACCGCCTGGCCCCTCACACCCCTAGAGGCTTATGCAGGTTACCCTGGAAAATTCCTTCAACTTGGAGCAGCCCATCGAAAAAGTGTGGGCGTTCCTGAGCGACCCCACAAAAGTGGCCCCCTGCCTGCCGGGCGCGGAAATCCTGGAGGTGGTGAGCAAGACCGAATTCAAGGGCGGCGTGAAAATGAAGCTGGGCCCCTTTACCACCCAGTTCAAGGGCGAGGTGATCATTGAGCATCTGGACGATCAGGCCCATGAAATCCGCATGGTGGGCAAGGGCAAGGACGCGCGGGGCACCGGCAGCGCCACCATGGTCATCACCGGCAAGCTCACCGAGCTCCCAGGAGGCGGTACGGAGATGGTGTCCACTTCCGAACTCACCATCAGCGGCAAGCTGGCCCAGTTCGGCTCGCGCATGATCCAGGACGTTTCCAAGACCATGTTTCAGCAGTTCACCGAAACCTTCGCCGAACGCCTGCAGGCGGAAACCGAGGGCCGCGAGGCCGCTCCGGCCCAGGCTGACGCGGTGAGCGTGACAGAGCTGGCCGGCGCCGTGGTCAAGGGTGCGATGGGCCGCATCTTCGGCAAGGACAAGAATTAAATCCCATCAGGCAATGCCCCCCATCGAAAACACCGTATGGCTGGAGCAACGCTTCAGAGCACAGGGCTACATTCCCGAGCCCGCGCTGCTGACCTCTCTCTATCTGCAGGCGCGGCTTGCGCGGCCCCTGCTGCTGGAGGGTCATGCGGGGGTGGGCAAGACGGAAACCGCCAAGGTGCTGGCGCAGGTGCTGGACACGGAGTTGATCCGCCTGCAGTGCTATGAGGGCCTGGACGCCAACGCCGCCCTCTACGAGTGGAACTACCAGAAGCAACTGCTGGCCATCAAACTGCAGGAAGGGGACGCACGCTCCCTGGCGGACAAGGAGCGCCACATATTCGGCCGGGAGTACCTGCTGGAGCGGCCCTTGCTGCGCGCCATCGGGGAGCGCGACGCACCGGCGGTGCTGCTGATCGACGAGGTGGACCGCGCCGATGAGGAGTTCGAGGCCTTTCTGCTGGAACTGCTCTCGGAATACCAGGTCACCATTCCGGAAATCGGCACGGTGCGCGCCTCCTGCGTTCCCCATGTGCTGCTGACCTCAAACCGCACCCGCGAACTCTCCGACGCTCTCAAGCGGCGCTGTCTCTACCATTGGATCGAGTACCCGGATCAGGAGCGGGAGCGGGAGATCATCCGCGCACGCATCCCTGAAATTCCCGATGCCTTGGCGCGGCAGGTGGTGGGCGTAATGCAATCCCTGCGCGGCCTCAACCTGGACAAACCGCCCGGAGTGGCGGAGTCCCTGGACTGGGCCCTGGCCCTGCTGGCCCTGGGCAAGAGCGGCCTGGACGCCGCCGTGCTGGAGGAAACCATGGGCTGCTTCCTCAAATCCAACGAGGATTTCCGGGTGCTGCGCGCCAATATGGAAGGTATCCTGGCCACCATGCCGGGGGCATAGCCAGCGGATGCCGGTGGAGCGGAAAGGAGCCCGTGCGCTGTTGGGTGCCACGGACAGACTCGTTTGTCCGTGCCCGACGGGTCAGGCACTGCCTATATCACGGGCTATCAAGTTTGCCCGAGCCACCTTTCATTGGATTGGGTGGCGCGGGCGTTGCTACACGGCCATAGCGGATAACTGATGGCTACCAAGAGCCGGCGATGAATCCCATCCACCCACAGGCGGAGCAGGAAGCGGTCTCGGCGCTGCTGGCGGGCAGGCTGACGGATTTTTGCCACGGCCTGCGCGGGCGCGGCTTCAGGATCGGCGTCAAGGAGACCCTGGATGCCTGCCGCATCGCCGGGCGCTTCATGGCCACGGATTACCCCGCCTTCCGGGACGGGCTGCGCAGCCTGCTCTGCGCCTCCGAGGAGCAGTGGCGGGCCTTCGGCCCATGCTTCGACGCCTTCTGGAGCAGAGGGGAGCAATCACCGCCCTCCGCGCCTGCACCGATGCTGCCGGACATGGCGGGGGACTCCGCCGAGGAACGGGCACGGCAGATCGCGGGACGGGACGGCGAGGCGGAGGAAGGCGATCAGGAAGGGACGCTCACCACGGGCGCCAGCGCGGCGCAGGCGCTGCGCCTCACTGATCTTTCCCTGCTCTCCGCGGCGGACCTGCGGCAATTGGAGCGCCTGGCGGAGCGGCTGTGGCGGCGCATGAGCCTGCGCCTGGCCCGCCGCCTGCGGGGTCATTACCTGGCCTCGCGCATTGACCTGCGCCGCACCCTGCGCCGCAACATCTCCCGGGGCGGCGAACTGCTGGAACTGGTGCATGCCGGCAAGAAACGCCGCAAGCCGGGACTGGTGCTGCTGCTGGACGTGAGCGGCTCCATGAACCAGTACAGTTTATTCTTCCTGCGCTTCGCCCATGCCCTGCAGCAGCATTTCAGGCGGGTGCATTCCTTTCTGTTCAGCACCCACCTGGTGGAGGTGAGTGAGGTGCTGCGCGGTGGCGATCTTTCCGCGGCGCTGGAGCTGTTGTCCCATATGAGCCTGGGCTGGGGCGGCGGCACGCAGATCGGGGAAAGCCTGCAAAAGCTCAACCGGGACTACGGCGATTCCGCCCTGCGCGGCCGCCCCTATCTGATCGTGCTCAGCGATGGCTGGGACGTGGGAGAAACTGAATTGCTCAGTGCGGAACTGCAAGCATTGCGCCGCAGGGTAAGCAAGATCATCTGGCTCAATCCCCTGCTGGGCATGGAAGGCTACGAGCCCCTCACCCGGGGCATGCGCACCGCCCTGCCCTGGCTGAACGTGTTCGCCCCCGCCCACAACCTGGAGAGTTTGTTGGACATTGAACGGCATCTGGTGGGATGATAACTGCTTGATTATAGAGCGGATTGGGCCCGGCCAACAGCCGGGGAGAGGCACACCATGGACAGAACCCTGGAACTGTCGCGGGAACTGAGCGCGCGCGCGGAACCCTTCGCCACCGCCCTGGTGGTGCGTTGCGACCCACCCACTTCGGCCAAGCCCGGCGCCAAGGCGGTGGTCACGGCCGAGGGCGCAATCGTGGGCTGGATCGGCGGGGGCTGCGCCCAGCCTATCGTGATCGAGCAGGCGCAGGCCGCATTGCGCGAGGGAACGCCGCGCCTGATCCGCATCAGTCCCGACCAGGGGCTGGTGGAAGTGCACGGCATGATCAATTATGCAATGGCCTGTCACAGCGGAGGCACCTTGGACATTTTCATCGAACCTGTTCTGCCGCCCGTGCAGTTGGTGGTGATGGGCCGCTCGCCAGTGGCCCAGGCTCTGTGCCGGCTGGGCAAGGCCATGGGCTATGGGGTGGCGGTACACGCTCCTGGCGCCCTGCCTGGCGAATTCCCCGATGCGGACGGCGTGGCCGATGCCCTGGAACTGAGCGGACTGGCCCGGCCGGAGCGGGCCTTCGTGATTGTTTCCAGCCAGGGGGAATACGACGAGGACGCCCTGGAAGCCGCCCTGGGGGTGGAGGCCGCCTACACCGCCTTCGTGGCCAGCAAGACCAAGTGGGGCGCGATCCAGAAAACCCTCAAGGAGCGGGGCTGCAAGAGCAGCCAGTTGGAGCGGGTCAAGGTGCCCGCGGGGCTGGACATCCACGCCGTGGAGGCAGAGGAAATCGCCCTGAGCGTGCTGGCCGAAATCGTCAGCCTGATCCGCGGGGGCGCCCTGGCTTCCCGGGCCGGGTTGGAGCAGGCACGGCCCCAGGCCGATCAGGCCACCGACCCCATCTGCAACATGAGCGTGCGCATCGAGGGCGCGCGCTACGTGGCCGAGCACGGCGGGGCCAAGTACTATTTCTGCTGCGCGGCCTGCAAGCAGTCCTTCGAGAAGGAACCGGGCAAATACGCCCAGGCAAGCTGAGGTGCCATGATCGCCGCCATCGTGCTGGCCGCCGGCCAGTCCACCCGCATGGGGGAGCAGAACAAGCTGCTGCTGCCCATTGGCGGAACCACGTTGATCGCCCGCACCGTGGATACGGTGCTGGCCTCCCAGGCCGCGCAGACCATCGTGGTGCTGGGGCATCAGGCGGAGCGGGTGCGCGCCGCCCTGGCCGGGCGGGAGGTGACCTTTGTGCACAATGCGGATTTCCAGCAAGGCATGGCCACTTCCATTCACGCGGGCATCGGCGCCGTGGCGCCCGGCACGGAGGGTGTGATGATCTGCCTCTCCGATCTGCCCCTGGTGGAAAGCGCGGAGCTGGACCGGCTGATGGCCGAATTTGCCTCCCACCCGCATAAGTCCATTGCCGTGCCCACCTACCAGGGCCGGCGCGGCAATCCCGTGCTGTTCTCCCTGCGCCACCGGGAGGAAATTCTCAACGTGCGCGGGCCCGTGGGCGGCTGCAAGAGCGTGGTCAGGAAATACCCACAGGAAGTGCTGGAAGTGGCCATGCCCAGCGACGGCATCCTGCGCGACGTGGATACCCTGGACGATTACCGCGCCGTCGTGGAAGCGGCCCCGGGGCAGGCCCCGGCGGATTGATACCGGGCAGCCCCGGCGGATTAATACCGGGCAGGCCCCGGCGGAATAAAACCGGGCCGGGTACGGCTTCCCCAACCGAACCTATTGTGTGAAGGATTCAATGAACCGGGAATTCACGGAAAAACTGCTGGAAATGACGGCCCGCAAGCAGCCCTTTGCCGTGGCCACGGTGATCAGCGTGCGCGGTTCCGCCTCGGCCAAGCCGGGCGCCAAGGCCATCATCGACGGTGGAGGGCGCAACGTCTTCGGCTGGGTGGGGGGCGGCTGCGCGGAAACCCTGGTGCGCGAGGAAGCCCTGGTCGCCCTGGAAGACCGCAAGACGCGCATTGTCACCGCCGATCTGGACGATGAGGTGCTGGGGGTGGGCATGCCCTGTGGCGGCCTGATGGATGTTTACATCGAGCCGGTATTTCCCCAGCCCCGCCTGATCATCGCCGGGCAAAACAAGCTGGCGCAAAATCTGGTATTGCACGCGCAGTTGCTGGGCTTCGCCGTTACGGTGCACGCCCCGCAGGCCGAACGGGCGGATTTTCCCGCCGCGGAGCAGGTGCTGGCCGCGCCCTACGGGGAGATCGAGGCCACGGCGGACAGCTTCGTGGTGGTGGCCACCCAGCATGAGGGCGACCGCGAAGCCCTGGGCCGGGCGCTAACCGCGGAGGCCGGCTACATTGCCCTGGTGGCCAACCGGAGCAACGCCCAGCGGGTCTTCGACCGGCTGCGCAAGGATGGATTTCCGGAGGAACTGTTCGCCCGCGTGCACACCCCGGCCGGCCTGGACCTGGGGGGGCGCGGCCCGGAAGAGATTTCCCTGAGTATCGTGGCGGAAATGCTGGCCTTTGGACGCGAGGCGGACTGCCGTCCCCTGCGGGAAAGCAAGGGCCGGGGCGGCGCGGCCCTGCCCGCACCGCCGGCCATGGACAACGGGCCCGGGGCGCTGCTGATCGTCGGGCATGGCCGCATCGCCGAGGAACTGGCGCGGCTGGGGGTACTGCTGGGCCGGCAGGTGACGGTGAACAGTCCCGGCGCCTTGCCGGAGGATTTTCCCTCCGCCGCGCGGCTGGTCACCGGCGATCTGGACTTCAGCGCCATGCAGGTCACGCCCGAGACCAGCGTGGTCATCGCCACCCAGCACAAGGGCGACCATCTGTCCATGAAAGCCGCGCTGCGGGGCCAGGCCCGCTATATCGGGCTGATCGCCAGCCAGAAGCGCTCCGGCCTGGTGCTGGACTATCTGGCGGAAGAGGGCGCACGGCAGGACGCCCTGGACGCGGTCTACGCGCCGGCCGGCCTGGACCTGGGTGGCGTGACTCCGGCGGAGATCGCCCTGAGCGTGATGAGCCAGATTCTGGCGCTCAATCACGGTGCGTCGGGCGAATCCATGCGCCGCATCAAGTCCGTGGGCGCCGTAACAGAAGCCGCGGGATGCAAGGGGCTATTCGATTGAGCGATACGGGCCTGGATACCGCCAGTATTCGGCGGGATTTCCCGATCCTCAAGCGGGAAATCGGCGGGCATCCCCTTACCTATCTGGACAACGCGGCCACCACCCAGAAACCGCGGGCGGTGATCGACGCGCTGGTCGACTTCTACGAACACCACAACGCCAACGTGCACCGCGGCGTGCACACTTTGTCCGAGGAGGCCACCGCCCTCTACGAGGGCGCGCGGGTCAAGGCGGCTGGCTTTCTCGGAGCATGCGATCCGGGAAGCATCATATTCACCCGGGGCACCACAGAGAGCATCAATCTGGTGGCCCAGGGCTGGGCCCGGCAAAACCTGCGCAGCGGGGACGAAATCCTGCTCAGCGAAATGGAGCATCATTCCAACATTATTCCCTGGCAGATCGCCGCGCGGGAGACCGGCGCGGTGCTCAGGTACATCCCCGTTACGGACGAGGGGCTGCTGGACATGGATGAAGCCGGGCGCATGATCACGGAAAAAACCGCGCTGCTGGCCCTCACCCACACTTCCAACGTACTGGGCACCATCAACCCCGTGGCCGATCTGATCCGCCTGGCGCGAAGCCGGGGCGCACTGGTGCTGCTGGACGCCGCCCAGGGCGTACCACGCCAGCCCCTGGACGTGACGGCCCTGGACTGCGACTTCCTGGCCTGCTCCGGGCACAAAATGCTGGCACCCACCGGCATCGGCGTGCTCTACGGAAAACCGGAACTGCTGGAACGGATGGAGCCGCCCAGCGGAGGCGGGGGCATGATCCGCCAGGTGTGGCGCGAGGGCGCGGACTGGCGCGAGCCGCCCTGGCGCTTCGAGCCCGGCACCCCTGATATTTCCGGGGCGGTGGGCCTGGGCGTGGCGCTGGACTACCTCTCGGCGCTGGGCCTGCAGCGCGTCCAGGCTCACGAGGCCGCATTAACCCGGCAGGCGCTGCGCGGGCTGGAGGCCATTCCCGGCGTAACGGTCTACGGTCCCTCCGGCGGTGTGGCGCGCGGAGGCGTGGTTTCCTTCAATGTGGATGGGGTGCATCCCCACGACGTGGCCCAGGTGCTGGACGAGGTGGGCGTGGCCGTGCGGGCGGGGCATCACTGCTGCCAGTTGCTGATGAAACGGCTGGGGGTGGCCGCCACGGTGCGGCTCAGCTTTGCCCCCTACAACGACGCGGCGGACGTGGAGCGCCTGCTGCGGGGCATCGGACGGGTCAAGGAGGTGTTCGGCGATGACGGAGAGCAAAAGCGCGCTCTACCGTGAGGCGATCCTGGAGCATTCACGCCATCCCCGCAACCAGGGCCGGCTGGAAGCGCCGGACGCGCGGGCGGTGGCGCACAATCCCCTCTGCGGCGATGAACTGGAGATGATGCTGGCCCTGGCGGAGGGGAACATCCGGGAGTTGCGCTATCTGGCCCGGGGCTGTTCCATCGTGATCGCTTCCGCCTCACTGATGAGCGAGGCGGTCACGGGCCAGGCCACTGCACGGGCCGCGCAGTTGGGCCGGGCCTTCCGCGCCGTGATCGAAGGCCGGGCCGAGGCCCTGCCCGCGGAGCTGGCCGCCTGCGCCCCCCTGGAGGCGGTGCGGCAGCGCCCCAGCCGCATCCGCTGCGCCCTGCTGCCCTGGGAGGCGCTGGCCGATTGCCTTTCCGAAGACGGAGATCGGGAGGCCGGCGGCTGAGCCCATAGTCTCCGGCATGCACTAAGGATTGCCGCGATGGGTTTGTTTTACGAAGAGTTCGAGATTGACCGGGAACTGCTGACCCAGGCCCGCACCATCACCGAGGCGGACATCGTGGCCTTCGCGGGACTGTCCGGGGATTACAACCTGGTGCACACGGACGAAACTTTCGCCGCGGGCACGCCCTTCGGCACGCGCATCGCCCACGGCCCGCTGGGGCTCTCGGTGGCCA
>JAPUIH010000239.1 GCA_027297205.1 SAR324 cluster bacterium
GGGCACGGAAGTCCGACTGCTGTTGCGAGACACAATGACCCGGTCGCCCCTGGCCCGGCTGGGCCGCTTGCTGCTGCGGCGCTTCTTTCTCGATCTGGCCCGGCGCACGGACCATCGGGAAATCGGCGGCTCCCTGCTGCTAGGTTTGCGGGGCGTGGGAATCGTCTGTCACGGATCCTCCAGTCCACGTGCAATCGCCAACGGAATCCGGCTGGCCATGCAATGCGTGGAGCAGGGGCTGGTGGAGGAAATTGACCGGGGGTTCAGGAAATTCTCCACCTTGAAATCAGCTTCGGCTTGACAATTTCCGCAAAAGACACTGCAATTTTCATTTTCGATTCGCCAGGAGCAAGAGGGTGGGCTTAGGTCTGATTTTTCCCGGTCAAGGTTCCCAGCAAGTGGGCATGGGGGCGGAATTTTCCGCTAACCACGGATTGGCGGCGCAACTGTTTGACGAGGCCAATGACGCGCTTGGCTTCGATCTCAAGCGCATTTGCCTGGCAGGTCCCGAAGACGAGCTGACCCTGACCTATCACGCCCAACCGGCGATCCTCACCGTATCGCTGATCGCATTCAGGCTGATGGCGGAGCGCGCGGACATATCGCCGCTCAACGTGGCTGGGCATAGCATGGGAGAATACACGGCGCTGGTGGCGGTGGGGGCGATGGACTTCGCCGATGCGGTGCGCACGGTGCATCAGAGGGGCAAATTCATGCAGGAAGCCACACCCGTCGGTGTGGGGGCCATGGCGGCCATACTGGGCATGGAAGCGGAAGAATTGCAAAGACTCTGCGAAGAGGAGGCCCATGGCCAGGTGGTGGCGCCGGCCAACTTCAACGCGCCGGGGCAGATCGTTATTTCCGGTGACGCCGGCGCGGTTAAGCGCGTGCTCGCGCGGGGCAAGGGCAAGTTGCTCCCGGTGAGCGCGCCCTTTCACAGCGCGTTGATGGTCCCCGCGGCAGAGCGCATGGCCGAGGTGTTGGAGGCCGTGAACTTCTCGGATGCCTCCGCGCCACTGATGGCAAACGCGAGCAACGAGTTTCTCACCCAGGCTGGGGATTTCCCCGCTTCCCTGGTGGCCCAGATCACCGCGCCGGTACGCTGGGACACGGGCATTCAGGCCATGATTAAAGCGGGCGCGAAGCGCTTCATCGAGGCCGGACACGGAAAAATACTCGCGGGCATGAATCGCCGCATCGATAAATCCGTTGAAACCCTTGGCGTGCAAGACGAGGCCTCGCTAAAGGCCACGTTGGAGACGATTTCCCGGTAGGCGCGGGTTCCCGGAAACATTCAAGCAGGCGGCAATTGTGCAGTTTGAAAATCAGGTGGCATTGGTTACGGGCGCGGGGCGAGGCATCGGCAAGGCCATCGCCCTCGATCTGGCCCAGGCCGGGGCGGACATCGTGTTCACCAACCGCACGAAATCCCTGGCCGAGGAAACGAGAGCGGAAATCGAGGCGCTGGGCCGAAAGTGCCTGGCCGTGCAGGCGGACGTCACCGAGCCCGAGGCGGTGGAGGGGATGGTGGCCCAGGCCCTGGAGCAGTTTTCCACCATCGATATCCTGGTCAATAATGCGGGCATCACCAGTGATCAACTGTTCATGCGCATGACCCCGGAGAACTGGCGGAAAGTAATGTCGGTCAATCTGGACGGCATGTTTTACGTAACCCGTGCGGTGATCAAAACCATGGTCAAGCAGCGCCGGGGACGCATCATCAATATCACCTCCGTGGTCGGATTCACGGGTAATCCAGGGCAGGTCAACTACAGCAGCGCCAAATCCGCGGTGGTTGGATTCACCAAATCCATTGCCAGGGAGCTGGGTTCGCGCAACATTACCTGCAACGCCGTAGCCCCGGGATTCGTAGATACGGACATGACCCGCGTCCTCAACGAGTCGCAGCGAAAAGCGATCATGGATCAAATTCCCCTGGGCCGGATGGGCACAGTGGAGGAAATCGCCAAGGCCGTGCGCTTCATCGCAAGCGAGGATGCTGGCTATATATCCGGCACGGTGATTCACGTCAACGGAGGCATGTTCTAATCGGTTTTCTCCTATTGACTTTAACGGTATGTTTTGGAATATGAGGCTGCCTTCCAGGAAACCGCCCCTTGGGGTATGAGAGGCAGGAAATCGCGGACGAATTGCAAAAAGACATAGGAAACCTGGTATGCAATACCAGGCCTTATCCAAAAGGAGTGTGTAAATGGACGTCGCAACCAAGGTTAAACAGATCATTGCCGAACAGTTGGGCGTGGACGAACCGGAAATCAAGAACGAGTCGTCCTTCATCGACGATCTGGGTGCCGACTCGCTGGATACGGTAGAGTTGGTCATGGCATTAGAGGAAGAATTCGGGCTCGAAATTCCTGACGAGGAAGCGGAAAAGATTACGACCGTGCAGGACGCCGTCACCTATATCGAAGAAAACAAGTAGGCCTCCATCGTTGCATAAATGGTGCGGTCCCACGGCTGATGGTGCGCGGGACGTACCAATGCTCCCTGCCTATTTCGTCCGGATAGGTTATCCTCGCACAAACCCAATCGCAGCTTAGCCAGCAGGTATTTTCATGCATAAACAGATAGTGGTTACCGGCCTTGGGTGTGTTTCCCCGCTAGGAAACGACGTGCCCTCCACCTGGGATGGAATTTCTCACGGCCGCTCCGGCATCGGCAAAATTACGAGGTTCGATGCCAGCGACTACCGCTGCCAGATTGCGGGCGAGGTGAGAAATCTTGACACCGAAAAGGTGATTGAAAACACCGAACTGAAGAAGATGGACCTGTTTATCCAGTACGCGCTGGTGGCCTCCGCGGAGGCGCTCAAGGATTCGGGACTGGAGATCACCGACGAACTTTCCTATGAGGTCGGGGTGTCGGTGGGGATTGGAATGGGGGGTATGACTTCCATTGAAAAAACCCACGACATCGTGCGGGAACGCGGTCCGCGGCGCATTAGCCCCTTTTTCATCCCCATGGTAATCGGCAACATGGCCGCCGGGCAGATTTCCCTGTATTTCAATTGCAGAAACTATTCGACTTCCACTTCTTCCGCCTGCGCGACAGCCAATCACTCCATTGGGGATGCGGCGCGCATCATTGAACGGGGCGACGCAAAGGTAATGATCGTGGGTGGCGCGGAAGCCGTGGTATGTCAGTTGGGCATTGGCGGCTTTGCGGCCATGCGGGCATTGTCCACCCGCAACGACGAGCCCGAGCGCGCCTCCCGGCCCTATGACATAGACCGGGATGGATTCGTGATGGGCGAGGGCGCAGGCATCCTGATCATCGAGGATTACGAATTCGCCAAAGCCCGGGGCGCCAGAATTTACTGCGAGCTGGCCGGTTATGGCTTCAGTTCGGATGCCCATCATATGACCGAGCCCTCATCCGATGGGCCCTATCGCGCCATGAAGATGGCCCTGAAGGATGCCCAGGCAAACCCGGAGAGCTTGGACTACATCAATGCCCACGGCACTTCCACTCCCGTTGGCGACATCAACGAAATCATCGCCATCAAGGAAGCCCTGGGCCATCACGCCAAGAAGGTCTCCATCTCTTCCAGCAAATCCATGTCGGGCCACCTGCTTGGCGCCGCCGGAGGCCTGGAGGCGGTGGTAAGCATCAAATGCATGGAAACCGGGCTGGTGCCTCCCACCATCAATGTGGACAACCAGGATCCGGATTGCGACCTGGACGTAACGGCGAACAAGGCCAAGGAACGCAGCGTGAAAATGGCCATGTCCAACTCCTTTGGATTCGGCGGCACCAACGCCACCATCGTCATCAAGAGCGTCTAGGAGAAAAGGAAAATTTTCATGGCCAACCCCACCGACCGCAAGTATTCCAATGAACACGAGTGGGTGAAGCTGGAAGGCGACGTCGCCATCGTCGGAATTACCGACTACGCCCAGGAACAGCTTACGGATATCGTGTTCGTGGAATTGCCGGAGGTGGGGCGCCAGGTAAAGGCGGGGGACAGCGCCGCCGTGCTGGAGTCGGTCAAGTCGGTGGCCGACGTATATGCTCCCTGCGACGGCGAAGTGGCCGACGTGAACAGCAGCCTGGAAGATCATCCCGAAAAAGTGAACGACGATGCCTATGGCGCGGGATGGATTTTCAAGCTCAAGACCTCCGGCCCGGACTTGTCCGCACTGATGGAGGCGGACGCCTACCAAGCCTTTGTGGACGCGGAAGGGTAGCCGCCCGCCGCTTAGTCCAT
>JAPUIH010000024.1 GCA_027297205.1 SAR324 cluster bacterium
AACCCGTTTGCGCCGCGGAATGGAGCCGGGGGATAACCTTTTCGGCAACAACATGCGGTCCCCGTGGATGGCTTTCCCGGAGCAGGAGAAGGGACGCCCCTTGCTATCGACACCCTCCCAGTTCCTTACCCAGTTTCTTAAAAACGGCCTCAAAAATACAGTCTAGCCCCGCGCGCCGGCTAGAAAAATTTTGGCCTGCTCGCAGTCCAGGGCAATTTGGGATTTCAGCGCATCCAGGGAGTCGAATTTGCGCTCGTCCCGCAGGTGTTGCAAGGGGATGACTTCGATGGTCTCCCCGTATATTTCCCGGTCAAATTCAAACAGGTAGGTCTCCAGGGTGGGCACCGAGGCCCCCACCGTGGGCTTGATCCCGTAATTGCTCACGCCGTCAAAAGTCTCCTCTCCCAGCACCACCCTCGCGGCGTAAACCCCATGGGTGAGCGGCAGGGGATCTTCAGGCACCAGGTTCAAGGTGGGAAAACCCAGCTGCCGTCCCTGCTGGGGACCTTTCACGACTGGCCCCAGTACGCTGTAGGGACGGTTCAGAAGACGCCGCGCGAGGCCGAAATCCCCTAGTTCGATTGCCTTGCGCAGGCGGGAACTGCTCACCACTTCCCCGTCCAGATCGACGGCGGGAAATACCTGGAAGGAAAATCCGTGCTTGTGGGAGAAAGTCTCCAGTACCCGTGCCGTGCCTTCCCGGTTGCGGCCGAAGGCAAAATCATAGCCGATGATCAGCCGCACCAGATCAAAATTTCCTAGGATATACTGTTCCATGAACGCTTCCGCGCTTTTCTGGGAGAGTTCCTGGGTAAAGGGCACCATGCACACCGTGTCCACACCCAATTGCTCAAACAGGCGCAGGCGCTGGGTGAGATTGGTCAGGATGGGAACTCTGTGGGCGCGCAGCACCGACTGGGGATGCGGGTTGAAGGTCAATAGCGCCGACCTCGCCTGGTGCGCCCTTGCTTCCTCGACAACGCTTCGAATGAGCGCCTGATGCCCCAAATGCACCCCATCGAAATTTCCGATCGTCAGCACACTGGACGCCGGCTCGGAATATTCTCGGAAATTGATAATCTGCATGGAATGAGGCTGCCATCCGCGGGAGAAACAAGATTGGCCTTGCCGATGCGGCCAAAACGGCCACCGCAAGGGAAGTTCGACTTTAGCCGTCCCCCCCGGCCCGGTCAATTGCCGCACAGGCTCCCCGCCAGAAGCGGCGCGGGCAGGGCAAAATATTGCCGAATATGGTCAGTTCTCGTCAGAAATGTCTTGATTTCGACCGCTATATGGCATATTTAATTTGTTTAGGGTGAATTTATCGCCGCTGCGAAAGCAAGATTATATCTCCGACGGGAATAAAATTAAAAGTGATCTCCCGGGCTTCGTGCCAGTCTCTGTCAAAACAATACCACGCACCGGGCAGATTCCCTACGGAATCTGTTCTGGATGCGATCCGTCCACGCCCCGGTTCGCCCGCATAGGCCACGGCGACAACCGCTGATTCCGGCCATCCAGCGGGCGAGTGGGCGGGATTCCGCGCCATTCCCGCGCATCCGATTTTCTACGTTGTCGGAAGGAAGCTCATGCTCAACAATCAATTCGACCAGGGCCGCGTCCGCCATTCCTTTGGACGAATCTCCACCCCCCCAATGCCCCATCTGCTTAATATGCAGTTGGATTCCTACGAGCGGTTTCTGCAAAAGGATTTCGCGCCCGAACAACGCCGTAACGAGGGGTTGGAGGCCGTTTTCCGCTCCGTGTTTCCCATATCGGATTTCAGCGGATCCACCACTTTGGAATACGTGCATTACCGGCTGGGAGATCCGCAATATTCCGTGAACGAGTGCCGCATTCGAGGGGTGACCTATTCCGCGCCCCTGCGGGTGGCATTGCGCCTAATCGTTTGGGAAAAAGACACCGAGGATGGAACAAAACACATCCATGACATCAAGGAACAGGACATCTACCTGGGCGAATTGCCCCTGATGACCGATACCGGTTCGTTCATCATTAATGGTACCGAGCGCATCATCGTCAGCCAGATGCACAAGAGCCCGGGTGTCTTTTTCACCCATGACAAGGGAAAGACCCACTCCAGCGGAAAGATTCTCTATTCCGCGCGCATCATTCCCCAGCGCGGTTCCTGGATTGATTTCGAGTTCGACGCGAAGGACCAGCTCTTTGTGCGGATTGACCGCAAACGGAAGTTTCCCGCCACCATTCTGCTGCGGGCGATGGGCTTTAGCGAAGAGGAAATCCTGGATCGCTACTATCAGCACGAAACCCTCGACTTGAGCGAAGCACTGGATAAGGAGCCCGAGGAACGCAAGTACACCAAAGTAGTGGATCCCGAGGTTACGCTGAATCAGCGCGCCATAACCGACATCGTCGATCCCGAATCCAAGGAAGTGCTTGTGCATGCGGAGCGCAGAATTACACGGCCGGCGCTGCGGCGCATTCAGGCCTCGGGGCTAACGCATATTCCCTGCCTGGCCGACGAGGTGATGGGGCGATTTCCCATCCGCAATATCATCAATGAGGCGGGCGACGTGATTCTGCCCGCCAACGCCGTCATTACGGGCGAGGCCCTGGAAGTGCTGCTGGAGAACAAGCTCAAATCGGTGGATCTGATCCATATTGGCGAGCGTACCATCGGCAATTCCCTGCGCGAAACCCTGGCCAACGACAATATCCGCTCCACCCAGGAAGCGCTGATCGAACTTTACAAGCGCCTCAAGCCGGGCGATCCGCCTACCCTGGAGACGTCAAAGCTGCTTCTGAACAACCAGTTCTTTAACGAAGACCGCTACAGTCTGTCCAAGGTGGGCCGGCTGAAAATCAACAAGAAGCTGGGCATCGAGGAGCCGCTGGAAAACACAGTGCTCACCAAGGAGGACATCCTGCGGACCGTAGGCTACCTCCTCAAATTGAAGGAAGGGGTGGAAGGGACGATCGATGATATCGACCATCTGGGCAATCGGCGAATTCGCAGCGTGGGCGAACTGCTGGAAAATCAGTTCCGCATCGGTCTGGTGCGCATGGAACGGGCGGTGAAGGAGCGCATGAGCCTTCAGGAAACC